>NZ_KE387014.1:0-139338 GCF_000429985.1 Maridesulfovibrio bastinii DSM 16055 | reverse complement strand
TAAACCTGCTGTCCCTGCATGGGCTGCTGCGTGTAGACCTGCTGTCCCTGCATAGGCTGCTGCGCATAAACCTGCTGTCCCTGTACAGGCTGCTGAGCTGCTACTTGTTGTGAACCGTCAGGTGCCTGCATGGTTGCGCCTGTACCGGCATTTCCAGAAGAAGGCTGTGAAGACTGATTTAAATCGAAATTTCCTTCATCCGCATACTTGTGATCCATTTTTATCATCCTCCTTATTACGAAAGCTTATTTTCAAGTTCTGCTGCCAGAGTTTCAAATCTGGCGGCATTTTTAGTTTTCAGAACCTCATCCAGCATTTCCGGATCAATAACGTTCCGGTCGTATTCAATAACTACAGATCTGGCCATTTTGTTGACTCGAGCCTGCCTTACTGCTTTTGGGCGGGGTGAGTCTTCAAACTCTTTCATAAGTTTCAGGGCCTCCGGGTCTTTTAAGACATCAAGGCTGAATTTCAGTCTGATTCTTCCCGGTACATGATGTGCCACATTTAAATAGCGGCGCAGTTCCATAAGGATTTTAAAATTCATTTCAGCTCACTTTTGTTTCAATTGTTTCAGATTCAATTTTGAGAGGTTCAGGCGAGTAGTTCAAAAGCCTTGAAGAGTTGGCGAGAACTCCTGCTGAATGTGCAATGTGGATCATTCCGGCCATAACCGGTGATAATGCTCCCACTGCTCCAAGGATAACCCCGATCAGGTTTGACCCGGTTGCTATCCAGAAATTCTGGTTAACCACTTTAAGAGTTTCGCGGCTTAAGGAATGGACATAGACAAGACCTTCGAGGTCATCATTCACCAGAGCGATATCAGCTGCTTCAATGGCAACTTCCGATCCTCCGGCACCCATTGCGACCCCGATGTCGGACTGGGCAAGAGCCAGAGCATCGTTGATACCGTCGCCGACCATCATCACTGTTTTGCGTTCAGCCTGAATGTTCGAGACGATTTCAGCTTTTTCCTGTGGCATAAGCGAGGGATAGCACTCGGCAATACCCAGTTTTCTGGAAAGTTCTGATGCGGTATTTTTTTCATCGCCGGTAATTAAAACCGTGCCACGAATTCCATTTTGGCGCAGTCTGTTTATAACGGCCTTGCTTTCACTGCGGATCAGATTGTCGAAAGCCAGCAGTCCTACAATTGTGCGGCCTTTAGCCATATATAGTACGGTAAGACCACGCTTTTTCAGTGGAGCGGCTTTGGCTGAAGTTTTGCCCAGAGCAACGTTGTATTCTTCCATCAGTTTTTTATTACCGATAAGAACTTCGTCACCTTCAAGCTCCGCTCTCATGCCCATTCCCAGATAATATTCACACACGGAGTGGGGTATGGGGCTGATGTTTTTATCTTCAGCATGCTTTTTTACGGCCTGAGCTAAAGGATGGTGGTTATGGGTTTCGACAGAGTAGGCCAGTTGGAGCAGTTCGGCTTCGGAAAATTCAGATATACTTATAATGCTGTCCAGAACTGGTTCATTTGTGGTGAGGGTTCCTGTTTTATCGAGGCATACGGTATCTATTTTCCCGGCTTCCTCGAGGTAGCGTCCACCCTTGATAAGAATATTCTTTTTTGCGGCGGCGCTTAGAGCTGCACTTACCGCTGTTGATGCTGCCAGAATAGTTGCACATGGACAGGCCATGACCAGCATGACCGTAAATGCACGCCAGTAGCTTCCTGTTATTAAGAAAGTTGCCGCAGTTGCCCCGAATCCGACTTTAACGAGTGTGGCTGCAAGCTTGTCTGCAACCTGTTCTATGGGGGCTTTGTTTGCCAGTGAATCTTCTACAAGGCTTAAGATTCGTGCGAGGTAGGTTTCATCGCCGACTTTGTCAGCCCGGACGTGGATGACTCCCTGTCTTACAAATGTTCCCGCAAGCACGCTTTCTCCTGTGCCTCTGGGGATAAAATCCATTCTTCCACTTATCGGGGATTCATCAAGCAGGGCTTCTCCGCTTATAATTTCGCCGTCCACACAAACTTTTTCACCCGTATGCAGAACCACCACACTGCCTTTTTTCAGGCTGGAAACCTCAGCTTCAACCTCAACGCCGTCTACCAGTATGAAAGTATGGTGAGATGTAGCGTCCAATATGGATGCAATTGATTTGCGTGATCTTTCGGTAATCCATGCTTTAAGAAGCTCCGCACCGGAATTAATCCAGAGGACTTCAAAGGCTGTCAGGGCTTCACCTGCTGCTACAGCCGCAATTATGCTGGCCCCGAGGAAAACTTCGAGGTTGAATTTTTTATTTCTGATACTTTTCAGGGAACTTTTAATAAGGGGAACTGCTGAAATTACGGCAATAATACCGAGGGGGCTTATCAGAGTTTCGGCTACGGTCAGGCCAAGCAGGGTAGTGCGAATAAAAACTCCACCCATCACGGCTGAAATGGCGGCAAAGCGGAACAGTGCTGGCTTTACAGGATTGCCAGTATCAATTGAACAGCCGCAGGTAGAAGGACAGCTGCTGCCTGCTTCCTCGGTCGGAATTAAAAGCTCTATGGTGGATTTAAGTTTTGTTTCATCAGTCAGGGTGGGATCGTAACGTAAAATTACTGATGAGCCTTTTTTATTTATCCTGATATTTAGAATTCCGACAAAATCTGCAAAGGAGTTTTCAATTTCAGTCCATTCAGGACTGCTTTTTTTCAACCCTTTAATTTTGAGTCGGGTTCTGCCTTTTATTGAATGTCGGACAGAAACTTTATTTATCACTTAAGCTCCTGGTGTTTCTTTTTATTATTCGTTTAATTAGAAAATTGAGAATCACTTTCAATTTAGTATGAGAATGAATTTCATTTTTTAAATCATTAGTCAAGTTGAATTAAAATTTTGTTTTCCGGTGGACCTAAGTGCTCTTTTTTGAATGATAAAAATTTTCATAATTTGATTATATTAAAATAACTATTCTATTTAACAGTGTTTTTTAGAAATAATTTTATTGCTTATTGAAAATGCAATTCAACCTTCCTGATTTACAGAGAAAATAATTCTGTTAATGTTGAAGAAAGTGGATCGGAAAAAGTCTTAAACAGTATTTATGACAGTTATCATCATTTAATGGTTATATCCAGATCGGATTAGCTGAATTGTGATTGTCTGAATTTTGAAAAAAATCGTATTGATACCAGGTAGTAAGTGAAAAGTCTCAATGCCTGGCTGATTGTAATTGTGAATGATAGTGGTGAATTATTTTTATTGTTGTTGATCACTTGGATTGGAGAGTAAAAATGGATTTGGAACTACTGCTGGAACTTAGAAATTATATTTCTATTTGCGGTCATACGCCCGGAAAATTGAAGTTGAAGTTCGGACTTGGAGTTGTGCGGAATCCCAAAGTGATACGCTATGTAAAAGTTAATGGTTTTGGACCGCCGAAAGGTGAAAGCATGCCAGGAATTATTAAAACAACATTCAATCCGTTAAGCAGGTCTATGACCATCAGATATGATAAGGATGTAATTCGTCCGGAACTGCTGCATAAACTGTTTATCTGTAAGAATCCGGATGAATTTGAGGATATTGCCGGGCAGCTGGCATCAACCGTTAATTTTGATCTGGCTGCATTTTGCAATTGATAATTATTTCATAAACTGAAAAATCGGAGGAAACATGACAGTTAAAACTTCTAGAGTAATTCTTCCTGCAGCAGTGACAGCTTCAGGAACAGTCGGTGCGGTTGTAGGTGGAACAGTGGCTGTTGCCAAAGATATCAAGAAGGTCAAAGATGGCAGTATGACTAAAAAAGAAGCTGCCGGAGATGTTGCCCGTGAATCCCTTGGAACCGGGCTTTCCACTGCCGCCGGTGTTGCTGTTATAGGTGCTGCCGGTATTGGGGGCGTTGTAGGTCTGCTTGGAATTGTTGGAGTTGCTTCCGGCACCAAATATCTTTGGGATAAGGCTTTTGCCTCTAAGGCAGAGAAAAAAGCTGCTGTTGTTGCAAGTAAATAATATATTGAATGTTTATTATATCTGATTGACGTTGTATTGAAACAAATCTGTCACTCAGAAAAAAATCAGCCCGCCTATGTTATATAACATGGACGGGCTGATTTTATGGTGAACAAATTATATATTTAAAGCTTTTCTTCCTCTTCCTGCATCTTAAGCATGAAGCTGTCCAGCTCAGTTGCAAGGCGTGCAAGATTCTGTACTGAACCTGCAACATCCTGCATTGAAGTATCTGTCTGCCTTGTAATATCATTTACAGATTCAATTGCATTATTGATTTCTTCACTTGCCGCTGATTGTTGTTCTGCTGCTGTTGCAATGCTTTCAACCTGATCAGCCGTCTGTTTTGAAAATCCGAGAATGCTTTCAAGTGCCTTGCCGGCTTCATTACAAATTTCAGTTGCTTTGGATATGCTTTCGAGAGTGCTGTCTGTAGCTTGAGCACTGTTTTCGGAACTACCCTGTATCGCTGAAATGTATTTTTCAACATCACCTGTAGCGATCATTGTTTTTTCAGCAAGCTTGCGGACTTCATCTGCAACAACGGCAAAACCTCTACCGGCGTCACCGGCTCGGGCTGCTTCAATGGCCGCATTAAGGGCCAGCAGGTTGGTCTGGTCGGCAATATCTGAAATAACCTGCATAATGGATGTTATTCCCTTGCTTTGCGTATCAAGGGTTCCCATTTCTGTTTTCAGGTGACCTGCATTGCCGTTTACTTCACTCATCACTTCAATAACATTTTTTACAAGTCCGGCTCCTGTCAGAGCGGTATCCTGTGTCTGCCGGGCCATTCCAGCGGCATCACTTGCACTTCTTGAAACATCCATAATGGAAGCATTCATTTCACCCATGGCTGTTGCCACTTCTTCCGTCATCTCGCGCTGTTCCTGTATTCCTTCGCTGGAGAGGTTGACTTCTTTGGTTATGCTTTCAGATGTATCAGCCAGTTTTTCGGCCACCTTGCTGGCATCGGCAACGCCTTTGGCAATTTTTTCGTTCTGGGCGATAATGAAATCTTCTTTTGTTTTAATATTAGTGAAATCCATTACAGTTGTCAGGGCACCGATAAGATTTCCTCGGGTATCAAATATGGGAGAAGCTGCAATTGAAATATATTTTATGTTGCCTTTGCGTCCTGTGACCTGAGTTTTTATAAAATGCTGCTTCTGCTCCTGAATGCACTTGTTGACAATGGTGTCGGTTTTTTCTCCGTAAAAGAAAATTGAAAAATCACTGCCAAGGAATTTTTCAGGGTCGCCTTCTTCTTCGACAAGACGGATCATGCTTGTGTTTATCCAGCCGATGATCCCATGAGCGTCAACCATAGCCATAGGAGTCATTATGCTTTTAAGCATTGACTCATTCATGCCGACATTTTCGTTGAGCATATCGTTAAGCTTATCTATGGAACAGGAAAGCTCGCCAAGTTCACAGGAGCAGTTGGTTTGCGGAGTCAGACTGAAATCATGGTTGGATATTCTGTCTATTTTTTCCTTTAATTCTTTAATGGGGAGGATGACTCTTTTTCGGACCAGCAAACCCAATGCAATGAGAATAAGGATGGCGGCTATCTGGGATGATAAAGCGAGTATAGGGTCTTTTATAATCAGTAGTTCAAAAGCCAGAATAGCAATCACCACGAATAGGATAGAGAAAAGCCTTTTGGTCACAGATTCATCCTCCCCTTTTGGCTGAAGCGAGGTCCTGATCCAGCCGTTAAAGTATCAGCTTATACGCATTATATATGCCATTTTTTTTTATCCTGCAAAAGCAATACGTTATAAAACTCAAAAAATGTATATATTTTGTTTATGAAGACATTATGGGACTCCTGATATACTATTGAGTAGTATTGTTAGTGTAAAAATAAAATATTTTAAGGTGTTATATATGTGTCATAAAGAAACAATAAATGTAAAAGATTAAGAACTGATGTCCCGCTGTGGTGAATGTAAGTAAAAAAAATTACATTCAGACATAGTGGAGAACTTGACTGCCTTTAAAAGTTCAGTAACTAAATCCTAACCCGTTTTAAATAAAAATCCAAGGCACAGGAGGAAGATAATGCCTTCTTTTGATATCGTAAGTGAAGTTGATATTCAGGAAGTCGATAATGCAGTAAATAATACTGTAAAGGAAGTTGATACCCGCTATGATTTTCGCGGGATAGAAACAACTATAGATCTTAATAAAAAAGACAGAACCATTTCTCTCGTAACCGGGGATGAAATGAAAGTTAAAGCTGTGCGTGACATGCTGATCACTCATTTTACAAGGCGCAAAGTTGACTCGCGTGTTCTCGAATTCGGTGAGTATGAGCCTACTTCCAAAGGTCAGCTCAAGCAGCTCATCAAGTTGAAAGAGGGAATATCTAAAGAGGATGCTAAAAAAGTTACGAAAATTATTAAAGATTCTAAGCTTAAAGTGCAGCCGTCAATTCAGGATAACCAGATTAGAGTTACCGGAAAAAAATTAGATGATCTTCAGGCTGTCATTTCGTTAGTCAGAGATTGTGATGTTGACCTGCCGTTTCAGTTTGTGAATATGAAAAAATAATCAGGTCTGATTCAGTATTTATTGATAACGCCCCGTAAGAGTAATCTTGCGGGGCGTTTTTGCTGTGCGGCTGTTGGAAATCTCGTAAAAAAATCAGCTTTGGTTATGAAGCTTTCCCCAGTGCGTTTCATAGCTGATAACTGTCTCCATTATTTCCCGGCAGGTTTTCTCGCCCTGTCTGCGTACTTTTTCAGGATGTTCGCTTGCTGCAATCATGTTATCCATGGCGACTTTCTCTGGGTAATCATCAAGACATTCTTCTTCTACAGTATCCTTATCAGGAACAATTTCTCCCTGCTCGGCGACTCTGCAACCGATTATATCCGCAAAGTGGTTGATTGAGGCACGAACAATTTCTTCTCCACCTGCTTCACAAAGGTTTGAAAACAAAATATGGATTCTATCCAGAGGATTGCGCTGATGGTCTTCCGATATGGGTGATGAGCAATACCTGTTTATCTGTGTCTGACCGCGTTGAAAGATCTTTTGTAATTCTTTAGCACCGAGTTTTTCTTTTGCGCATTGCATAAGTTCCCATGTTTCAACTGCATTTAATTTATCATCATTACTCATTGTTTCACCACATGATTTAAAGCTTTCCAAAAGCGAGGGGTAGATCTCACTAAATATACCCTCGCTATTTAAATTATACACAGACATACTTGTAGTCGTGAAAAGAACTGTTTTCCGCTTATGTGCAGGTGGACAGGTCTCAACCATTTCACTGTAGAATTTTGATATACTTTTTCAATAAATTGGAAAAGTACGAAAATAGACTGAATCAGGAGGGTATAGAGAGATCATAATTAAATTAATGTATTTTTTTCAAGGTGTTGTTGACTGATAGTCTTATTGTATGTATAATTTTAAATTATTTGTTTTATTTTTTTCAGATAGTTGTCTCAGGTTTAATTCTTCTATATGGAATTATGGTACTCTTGAGATAATTTAATCAAATTTTGAGAGAAAGCTTGATTTAAGAGGCATCCCGAGGGGGGAGTGTCTTGGTGAATCTAAAAAGCTGTCTCTGACTTTTACTTAAAAGTATAAGATTTTCTGGTGAGGCTGGGGTGGTGTTAAATTTTAAAAACATTTATTGATTCGTTTCCGGGAAATATATTCCTTTATTTGAAAGGATTTATGTTTTTTAATCTATTGGAAGCGATGTGAACCATTATTCATTATTTTAAGGAGAACAGATAATGAAACAGTTGCTTATGCTGGCTGCTGCGGTTTTGGTCTTTCTTGTTGCTCCGACAATTTCGTCCGCAACTGATCTTCCCAGAATCATGATCGCAGGTGAAGATTACGACAGAGATACAATTCCCCGTAATTCAAGGGTCTTCAAACGTGTGTTGGATTCTATAAGCAATGAACTGTTAAACAAGGGCTTTGATGTAAAAGATGAGACCGCTCTAACAAATGATACCCATATACAGGGACGCTCCAGAAGAAGTGATTCAGAACTTATTCAGGTAGCAAGAGATGCTGGAATTGATGTTCTGGTTATTTTCAGCATTTATCCCAGAGTTAAATCAAACGCCAACAGTGTCAGGGTTTCAGCCCGTGTTGAAGGACGACTTCTTTCGGTTATGGACAGTTCCAGACTCGGTAATTTTGAATCAGAGCCGCAGAGTTATACTCCTGTGCCGAAGCCGTACAGCCGGAACGACATTATCGAGGGTGTAGGTAAACTCTCAAAGATTTTAGGATCTGATGTTGGTGCTGTGCTTGCTGACAGACTTGATCAATATCATCCTGAAAATGGTCCCGGCCGTCTGGTCGAATGGACCCTCATTTTTGATGGTTTCGACTCAGATGACATGATGGATATTGAAGACCTGCTGGTTAAATTCACCGGATATGATAGCTACAGACCTAAGAGCAATGCTCTGAATACTTCAAATCATCATGAATACTGGTATAAGTCTTCAATTGATTCTGCGCACCTCGAACGCAACATGAACCGCATGCTCAGAAAGTTCAATATGAGAGGCAGAGTTTATATATCCGGAACTGAAGTTAAAATTGTTAAGCAGCATCAGGTCAGACAGCGTAAAAAGAGCAATAATGACGGCTGGTAGGACCCGCGGTTGATGTAAACCCGGAGGAATAAAATGAAATCACTTAATAAAATCGTTTTCATCATGCTGCTTACTTCTGTTTTTGCAGTGCTGACCTCTGCAGCCTATGCTCTGGAGGTTAACGGAGAAGGTGTCGACCGTCATCAGGCGCTCAACAACGCTCTTCGTTCAGCGGTGGAGATGGAAGTCGGAACCGCAGTAGCTTCCGGTACGCTGGTTGAAAACGGTG
Source organism: Maridesulfovibrio bastinii DSM 16055 (assembly GCF_000429985.1). NCBI lineage: Bacteria > Pseudomonadati > Thermodesulfobacteriota > Desulfovibrionia > Desulfovibrionales > Desulfovibrionaceae > Maridesulfovibrio > Maridesulfovibrio bastinii. Next base: position 130,498 of record NZ_KE387014.1, on the reverse strand, counting down.
TCCTTTTGAATGATGAAATTGCGACCCGTTCAAAAGGTTATGTCAGTTCTTATAAGATTATAAGTGAAGGTCCAATTGACGGCGGTGGATATCAGGTTCGGGTTGATGCAACAGTTGATCGGAAACTGCTTTTCGATAACTACCAGACCCTTGATATCCTTCAGCGCATGTCCGGACTGCCCAGACTGCTTGTTTTTGCCGAGGATGAAGAATTTAATTCTATTCCGGCAAGTTCCATGGATAAGCTTGTGCATGAAGTAGCTGATGTTTTCGGTACAAAATTCAGATTTGAAGTAATTGACTGGCCGCTTTCAAAAGCAAAGTACACCTCGATAGAGGGAATGATGTCTCTTGATAAGGCTGTTAAATTCAACAAGCTGATAAAAGCCGATTACGTTGTCACCGTTGAGCTTAATGAAAACAACGATGGACCTTCAGAGCTTATTCTTAAATGTGTCAGGCTTTCCGATAACTTAAAAGTCGGAGAGATCAGACGTGAAGTTAAAGCTGCTAGTTCTGAGCTGAAAAAGCCGGCTGAGAAATTCAATGCAGCTGTTGAATCTGCTGATCAGGAAGTCTACTGGGCTTCTGTAAAGCTTGCCAAAAAGATGCTCGACTTTATGGAAAGTGAGCTGGATAGAGGTAAAGGGTTCAGATATACGCTGACTTTCCTCGGATTCCCTGATGTCTCCGATATCGGTCCGTCTCTTGAAGAACTTCCGGGCTTCGTCCGCCGCGAAGTAAAGAGAAAGGGAAGCAAAAATGTGGAACTGGTTTACTGGTCCACACTGCGTACTGAAGCTTTGGATTCACAGATTCGTAAGGATCTTAAGGACCTCGGAGTTGAGGAATTTGACTCCAGCGTGTCTGGAAGGGTTCTTAAATACAGATGGAAGGACCCGGAAGGGTTTTAAAATCCAGATATCAAGCGAGGGGGAAATCGTTATATTTTTCCCCTCGCATATTTCTGTTTTAAAAATATAATGAATTATAAATATATTTACCGCCCCCCGAAAGGGTGGTGAGGAGGAGTAACCGGATGAAGAAATATTTAGCCGTATTGGCCGGACTGCTCATGATTCTGGCCCTTGGCGGGTGCGGAAAGAAAAATGCAGCTCCATTGTCTGTGGAAGATAACCCGGCGCATCATTACCTTATGGGTATGCAGCTCATTGAGTCTGGTGATTATGATAAAGCTATGTCCCGCTTTGACAGAGCGGTGGAACTGGATGACGAATATGCCAGAGCTATAGCAGGACAGTCCCTTGTCCATGCTGTCCGTGCTCAGGGTGAAAAGGATTCCGGATATAAAGGTGTTGATGCCGAGCGTGCTTTGGATCTGTTTGACAAAGCAGTATCCGAATCAAGTGACAGTAATGAAAAATTCAGTGTCTATATCACCGGCATCAGAATTTATACCAATTTGAATAGCAGGGGATGGGAAAAACGTGTTGAAGATCTTTATGATGATGCTTCAATCGTTAGAAAATCCGTCAAGGAAGAAGAACTTCCGTACTACAGAAATACAGAAGCTCTGGACTACTTCATGGGTGAAGCCCTGTTTAAAGCAGGTAAGTTCCGTGATTCGGAAGATGCCCTCGGTAAAGTGCTCAGTGCAGCTCCCGGAAAATGGCATGAAAAAGCCCGTGCTCTTTCCCGCCGTGTTCAGAAAATCGTTCTTGCCATGCGCAATTACACCCTTACTGATGTAGCCAGAAAAATTGCTGTAAAAGAAGAAGTTGACCGTGCTGATGTTGCCGCACTGCTTGTTGATGAAATCCATCTTGATAAGCTTTTTGCCGGTCGCATCCCGGTTCCTGCAAGTAAAAATAATGCAAATGAATTTGTACCGGCTGACGTTGTAAACCATATGTTCGAACCGGAAATTATGACCGTACTTAAATGGCATGTCCGTGGTCTCGAACCTGTTTATGACCAGAAATCAAGGGCTTTCCTCTTTTACCCGACCAAGCCTATGACCAGAAAGGAACTCGCTTTTGTCCTTGAGGATGTCATCGTAAAGCTTGTTGGGGATAAATCTATTGCAACCAAGCATCTTGGTCAGAGCAAGTCCCTGTATCCTGACGTTCATCCCACAGACGCATGGTATAATGCCATTGTAACCGTGGTGAACAGAAATCTTATGGAAACGGATCTTTCCGGAGCATTTCGTCCCAATGATACTATGGATGGCGCAGATCTGATTCTGTCATTGATGCGTCTTCGCAACGTGATGAATATTTACTAGTTCAGGAGGTTGATGTGAAAAAGTTAATTTTAGCTCTTGCAGTTGTTTTGGCATATACGGGCAGCGCTTTTGCTGCGGACCACATCGTTGAGGTGGTTAATCCCACACAGGTTTTTGAAAAAGGATACATTCAGGTTATCGGTGAATCCGAAGCCGGACAAAGCCGTTACAGGGCCAAACGCGCCGCAGAAGTCGTTGCTCAGAGACGTCTTCTTGAAATCGTGCAGGGACTTAACCTTTCCGGTGAATCCACTGTGCGTGACGGTATGCTTGAAAATGATAAAATCAAATCCACTGTGCAGGGCTTTCTGCGTGGAGCAACTCCCTGCGGTGAAAGTTATGACCGCAGTGAAAAATATGCCAGAGTATGCCTGAGACTCGACCTTCACGGTTCAGATTCTGTCTACAGTGCTTTTGAAAAAATTATCACCAAGGAACCCGAAGCTCTGAAAGTTCGTTCTCTTCCAACTTATACTCCTGAAAAGAGCGCACTTCCCGATCTTGATGAAGTCCTCAAAGAACAGCCTGTAATTCCGGCTGTTGAGAATGATACTGCACCGGCTGAAACTCCTGTTGAGACTCCGGCAAAAGTGGAAACTCCCATCAAGGCTGTTGACGGCATCATTATAGATGTTCGTGATTTCGATTTCAAACCGGCTCTTGTAAACCGTATCCTCACAGATAAGAATGAAGTCCTTTTCGATCCTTCCAAGGTTGTTAATCAGGTCCTCATTGAACGCGGATGCGGCGGATACACCACTGATCTCCAGAAGGCAAAAGCTCTGCTCTCTTCATGGGGCAGCTCTTCTCCTATGGTTATCAAGGGTGAAACAGTAAAGAATGTAACTGACGCTGTTGTTAATGCAGATGATGCTGCACGCGTTTTTGTAAGCGATCAGAAGAATAATATTCTTGCTCAGGCTAAGGTTGTATTCGTTCTTAAATAATAAAATAAATCTGGATAACGTACTATGACTCGGAAAAAAGTAATTCTGTCGGCAGTTTGTTCCTTGCTGGTTATTTTTGCCGGTGCGGGTTGGATGATTAAAAATCATTTTGCAACCGCCGCGCAGAAACTTCTTTCCGAGATGACGGATATGGGGGTTGTAATGGAAGAGGTTGAATTCCATTACAGCCCGCTTCCTTCACTGACAGTTAAAAATCTGCAAATAACTGATGGTGACCGGCAGATAAAAATACCATTGTTTGAAGTTTATCCGGATGTTGCTGAGCTTTTGAAAGGTAATGTCAGACTGAAACAGGTTGTGGCCCAAAGTCCGGTTATTACCAGTCCCGCAATTGCCGCCTCTGATTCTTCTGATTCTTCCGATCCGGTTGTACTACCCGCGGTTTTTCCTGATAATCTCGAAATAGTTTCAGGACGGGTTACGCTTACCGGTGCCGGAGGTGATACTCCGCTGACCGTTTCGGCAGATGTTGAGAAAGGTGGAGCAGGAATGGCTTTTAATGTCAGGAGTGCTTCCATCAAGGAACTCGGCTTTAATTTTTCCGGCAAGATAGATATCCGCTCAATGTCTCCCCTCAAAGTCGGTCTGGAAGCAAAATCGTGTTCCATAGACCCTGCCGAATTTTTAGGATTTCTGACAGATTTCGGATATCTGGATAATTCCACCATACCCGAACTGGCAAGCGTGGAAAAATTTGAAACAGGCAATCTTAATTTCGATGTGGATACTGTTACCGGAACAATGAATTTCAATGCAGAGAGCCTTACACTTGACGGCAGTGCGGGGCAGAATCTGAAACTTGATCTTGGGCGTGACGGAAAGTTTGAGCTGGGTGTTGCCGAAGCCAGTATCAGTGCCGGTGAACTTTATGCCATGGCTGTTAAAAGTGAGCGGGGCCGGACAGCTCTTGCCGGAATCTGCAAATCCGCACATCTCAAATCCATGATTCCTGATGGAAGTCTGGTTTTGAAAAATGTTGTTCTGTCTTCGGATGGAAATTCCACAGGTTCAGCAGGAAAGGGACTTAACGGCAGATTTACCCTTAGTGCGAAGGGGCTTAACCTGACACTTACATCACTCGAAGGTAAAACTCAGAAACTTTCCATAGGTGATCTTGATGCGGATGTTGAGATTCGTGATGGAAAACCTGTTGTGAGCGTAAGAAAGTTTAATTTAGCCTCATCCGAAGGTGGCAGTGTTGTTGCCAGCGCTTCTTTTTCTTTTCCATTCAATTACAAGGAACTAAAGTTTAACAGTCAGGCTGACGGTTTTAAACTTTTTGACAATGAGCTGACTCTTTCCGCTGAAAAAAAAACTCCCCTTCTTACCGGTTTCGATCTTGAATATAAGAACAGGGATATGTCTGTTGCCGCAGCAGGAAGGTTGAAAAATTCCTATTACGGTTCCGGGGGAATAGAAGCTGTTCTTTCTTCCATGCGGGTGAGCAGGAGTGAGAAGAAAGAAGAAAAGGATGCTGGAATCAGTGAACAGCCTTTTGATTTCAGTCCTCTTTTGGCTCAGGGGTTGAATGGAAAAGCTGTAATACGCAAATTCTCCTACAATGACTGGCCGTTTAGTGATGTTAATATTTCTCTTCAAAGTGGAAAAGACCGGGCCGTGGTTAACGCCAAGGGACGTTTATTTCACTTAAGTCTTGATGCTGATGCTGTTTTCTCCAGTGATAAAGTAGCGGCTCAGTGCAATGTTAAAGGTCGGGGGGCCAGTCTGCCCAGTTTAATAGCCTGTTTTGCCGATGACCTGTCTGTTTATCTGCGCGGCAGTGTTTTTTTAAACGCAAACGTTTTTGTTCAGGGTGAAAATCCTAAGGAACTTGTCGGCTCGGCCCGTGGTGAAGGGCTGCTCAAGATAAGCAATCTGGATGTGTACAGGCTTAGTAACCTTGATGACAGACTGGGGTTTCTTGTTGATATGCTAAGGGTTGTTTCTATGTCTCCGGGAGACAAGGATTCACTTTCATTCAGTTCTGCGGTTGTCCGCACGGCTTTAGTCGGACAAAAGGTTTTTATGAATTCTTTTACACTGCGCGGACCACTTATTCAGGCCTGGGGGGATGGCAGTCTGGACATGCAGGAAAAGAGACTCATACTGGATGGAAAAGTAAGATCAGCAGTTGGAACCGTGAATACATTGAATATTGATCGCAAGTTCAGGTCATAGATTATGAAAAGTAAATCAAAAATATTTTTTTTATTTGTTTCAGTTAGTTGTGTGTTTTTTCTTTCTGCATGCGTTGGCGAAAAAAACGTTAAACAGGAAGTTCATTACGCTGAAGAAGGTTCAATTCCCTATAGAATTGCGATTCTGCCCCCGGAGTATATTCAGCCGGAAAGTAATTCCACGACAGTTAAGTCCATTATTATGGATGATGATAAAATTTTTGTAGCCAATATTGCCCGCGGAGCGTTGCGCAATCAGCTTGCGGGAAAGGGCTATCAGCCTGTTCAGCTCAAGGTTGTGGACAATACTCTTGCCGGTCTGGGACGTGATGAAGGCTGGCGTAAGAAATCCGATAAGGAGTTGTGTAAACTTCTTGAAGCGGACGGCGTGGTTCATATCAGCATATTTTCGGCTGATATGGTTAAAGCCGTTGCATTTGATCTCTTTAAAATTGATGCGGAGGTCAAAATTATCAATGCCGAGGGTGAAAATGTCGGTAGCTGGCGCGAGAGTGCATCCAAACGCAGGGTTTCAGTTCCTACCGGGATACTGTCCTTGGCAGGCACCCTTGTGGAACAGGTTTTTTCAGACCCTGTAAGCCGCCAGATGCGTATGGTTGTTTACGAGTGGGCATGGAACCTGTCGCAAAGTCTTCCTGATTGCCCTACAGGAGATAAACTTCCTGAAGTTATTTCTGTAGATACCAACGTTGATAACCGTATTTTCGGCATAGGGCAGAAAATTGCCGTCAGGGTGGACGCCCAAAATGAGCTGACATGTTCATTTTCAATAGGTGATTTTAAAAAGAACATTCCTCTGCCACAGACTTCTCCGGGAGTGTATGAAGGGTTTTACGCAGTTAAGGAAGGGGATAAAGCCGCGAATGAACCACTGGTCATTCGGATGCGCAAATCTAACGGAGTTGAAAGACTCTGGATAGAATCAGGTTCATTGTTGACTGTGGATGGAACTCCTCCGGATGAGCCTCAGAATATACAGTGCGTTGCCGGCAGAGATGGAATAAGCCTTAGCTGGAAAAATCCCGGTGGTGAAGGCCTTAAGGAATTTGTTGTCGAGCGTGGAAATGATCCGGTCGGTAAATTTGAAGTTATCGGCAGAACACAGGAGCTTAAATTCAATGACCCTCAGTCTCCGCAGGGGCAGACGGTTTATTACAGGGTCCGCAGTGTTGATAGTGCCGGGAATTTGTCAAAAGAGAAGAAACCGGTCGCTGTAACCGTTCCTCAGTTTGATATCCGCGAACTTAGCGGATCACTCAGCGGGAAACTTGTGCGTGGTAATTATATTGTTTCAGACGCAGTCCGAGTTGATCCGGGCCGTAAATTTGAAATAGGTTCTGGTACGGTACTTACTTTTAAATCCGGTGGCTCGCTGCATGTCGGCGGAGAGCTTAATATCAGCGGTGAGATTGAATCCCCGGCGATTTTTAATTCCAATGGAACTGTGGGAATTATTTCCGCAAGAGGTGGAAGAATAAAAATTCGCAACGCTGTATTTAACGGATTCGATAAAGCTGTTGTCGGTGATGGAGGATATGTAGGGATCAGCTCCAGTGAATTTCAGACAAACGGAAAAACAGCTGTTCTGCTCAACGGCGGTGGAGCATATGATCTTCAGGGTGTTAGAATATCCGGCTCTGAAACAGGAGTCGTAATATCTTCAGGTCAGGGGCAGATCGTCAGGAGTTTTGTAAGCAATTGTACTACCGGGGTTCAATATTCAGGCGGTGAAGCCACTATTACCGAGAATAATATTTATGGAAACCGGGTCAATTTGAAGGCTGATACAAAACTTGTCTTGGAAGATAATTATTGGGGATCATCCTCTGCTGACAGCCTTAAAGTTGTTGGTGATGTCCTTGTCAGGTCCATTTATGACGCACCGTATCCTCATGGTAGAAAGATAGTGCTTGTTGATGAAACCGTTATGACTCCCGAAGTTAAGGAAAAGCGGTTCAGCGAAGCCAAATTATCAGGGGAAAAGGCATTCCACGAGCAACGCTACGGAGATTCCTACAAAGCTTTTAACGAAGCCTTGAAATACGGTGAAGACCGGGATGTTTTCCTGTATCTGGCATATACGCTTCTTGCTCTGGAAGAAAATGAGCAGCTTGAACATACTCTTAATGAAGGTATTTCTAAATTCCCTTATGATGTCCGTCTACAGCAGATATATGTCCGCTATCTTATGGGACAGGGAAGGATAGGTGAAGCCCGTGCTGTGCTTGATAAGGCTCTTAAGCTCAGTCCGGCGGACCAGAAATTAATTTTTATGAAGGAATATCTTAACAGTGCTGCTGAAAGCAGTGAGAAAAATGAGTCCGAGCATAAAGTCGGTAACAGCACCACTGAATCTGCTCCGGCTGCGAATAGTGGAGCTGAGAAAGATAAGGTAAAGGATGAAAAATCCGCACCTGCTGAAACTTCACAACCAGAAAAAGATGGGGAGAAAAATGTAAGCCCTGAACCGGCTGCTATCTCTGATCATAATGCAAAAAGCTGGCAGGATGACAAAGCTGAACCAGCTGAGTTTTCCGTTCAGGATGTCCAGAGCGGGGAAATTATCCATTCTTCCCCGGAAGAGTCTGCGCCTGTAGATGTTCACAAAGAACAGCCGGTGAAAACAGATTCTTTAAATCAGTCCCTTGAGACCGAATCCGGTATGACGGATGAACAAAAGACAATAAAATAACGGAGCAGCTGATGAAAATTAAAAATATCGCACTGTTATTGGTTTTATTAATATTTACAACAGTTACATGTCCTTCCGTGGCCGGTGCTGTTTCCAAAGTCGAGCTTGAAGATCAGGCTCAGGCTCAATGGCATATTAATTATGCCAGCTACCTTATTGATGTTGGTAAATATTTTGAATCACTTGAGCAGTATGACACCGCAATAGACTATACCCCGTTTGCAAAAACAAGGGTACAGGCTTTATTTGGTAAAGCGATGGTTCTTTCTACTTTTCTGGATGCTCAGGATAAGGCTGCGGATATTTATGTGGATATTTCAAAAAAATATCCTGAAAGCGCGGAGACAGCTATATATAAGCTGGCGTTTCTCTATTCGCAGGATGATGAACCGGTAAAAGCACAAAAGGTCCTTGATTATTATCTGAAAAAGTATCCTTCCGGCAAATATCGTTTTCAGGTTGAGGCCGTGCTATCCTCTGTAAAAAGAGAGCTTGCTGCAATCGCCGCTAAGAAAAAAACAGATGAAGATATCGCAGCTGAGACTAAAAAAGAAGAGACTAAACCGGAATCAAAACCTGCAACAAAGCCGGCAGTAGATGAAAAGAAACAGCTGGGTGATGAACCTTCTCTTAGAGTCTGCCTCAGCCGTAAGGTTACTAAAATGACCGTAACAACCAAAGGTAGTGCTGATAAGATCTGCACTGATGATCTTGGTTGCGGCAAAAAATATAATATTAAAATAAGTAATGGAGCACTGGTTTTAAATGGTAAAAAAGTAACCGCCGCCAGTATCCGTTTCAGATCAAATACGCACCTTATTGTTGGTTACGGTAAAAGTAAGAAAAAAGTTCGCGGGGATATTTCCGTTAGAGTTTCAAAGGGCAGGCTGCTCATACTCAATAACGTGAAAATTGAAGATTACCTGCGCTCGGTTGTCCCGGCTGAATCGTACGCCTCGTGGCCTCAGGAAGCTTTGAAAGCCCAGTCTGTTGCTGCCCGCACCTATGCTTATTATCAGAAGAAGCACAGAACCCATCTTGACTATGATGTTTATGCCGACACTTATGACCAGATGTACGGCGGGGTGGACCGTGAAGACAAGCGCACGGATAAAGCTTTGAAGTCCACTCACGGACAGGTCCTGATGTATAAAAATAAGCCGATACTGTCACAGTATACAGCCAACAGCGGCGGTGTGACAGCTGATGCAAAAGCCATATTCGGTGCAGGTAAGGCTTACCTTGTGTCCCATGATGACCCGGCAAGTCTTAAAGGCAAGATGGCTTCATGGACAAGATCATTCACGGTTTCACAGATTGAGGCAAAGCTGGCCAAAATTGGTATCTCCGTACCGGGAATAAAGTCTATCAAATCTCTTGAAACCGGACCTTCAGGACGAATAATCAAAGCCCGTATAAATTACAGCGGTGGACATCGTGACCTGCGCACCAGAACAACTCTTGGAAGTTCCAGAGTTCTGAACCTTCCTGATATTCTGCTGTCCATAACTAAAAGCGGTAACAAATATATATTTAAAGGTAACGGCTATGGTCATGGTGTAGGTTATTCCCAGTGGGGATCAGCTGAACTTGGCAAAACCAAGGACTATGAAACTATTCTGGAATTTTACTATCCGAAAACTTCCATTAAACAACTCTGGTAACTGTCTGTATGTGGTGAGCTTATGAACAGAATGCGAAAAGTTAGTATGATGTTTCTGGTTATTATGACATTTTTTTCAATATGTTGTGTTTCCGGTTCATCTGCGTCGGGGACAGCTGAATGCGGTGGTAAGGCTCAGGTTTTAATTGACTCCGGAAAGTATTCCGAAGCCATTGATCTTCTTGAGAAAGGTGTTCAGGAACATCCCGGTTCGGACTGGCTTTTGAGCATGCTTGGCAGAGCTTATTATAAAGAAGGAAATCTGGAAGCGGCAGAGGCTGAATTCCGCAAAGCTCTGGAGATTAATAAGGACAACATAGTTGCCAAAAAATTGATCAAAGAAATGCGCAACACTCAGGACCTGCTGCGTGACCGTGATCTCAGTGAATGGGTTGCTATAGGAAAAGAAAAGGCCGCAGATCTTTTAACAACGGTACTCGGCGTCTGGATAGGTATGCTGCTTTCTTCAATTTCAAGCGGTTTCTATTCCCATTTTACCAGAAAGAGTTTCAGAAGAGCTCTTGCGAAAAAAGATTTTGACTATGCAACTGATATATTGGAAGATCTTGTAGTAAAGAGGGAAAAAGCCCAGCTTCGAAAAAGATTGAAGGAATTGCTGAACGTATTTTCGCTGGAAGATTCCCGTGAACTGATTATTGATTATGTTGACGATCCCGATGTTGAAAAAAAGCTCGTCCATTTTTTGAGTCAGATTTACAAAAAATCATCCCGAAAAGGGGCTTGATGCTTCAATTGTTTTATTAATTTTCATCATCGTAATTTTATAAATGACAAAGGCAGAATTCCCAGTATGTTTACTGAGAATTCTGCCTTTGCCGTTTATTTAAGCAAGCTTGAAAAGGTTTTAGAATAAAATGAATTTATACGATGTATAATTTTATTTTTATCTTGATAAAATAGTGTTACAATGAATGATATCTGTGGATTTAATTTTAATAATCATGTATTAAGTCAATATGTTGGGATAATTCTAGTCTGCTGGTTTATCGGAAACAATTTTACTGTCTGGATTTATAAAGGAGGATTTTCAGTCTGGATTTTACACCGGATCAGAGCTGCTGCTGAGATAGCGCTGCCACTTTGGTTAACCGACAAAATATAATATTTTATAATGCCTTTATCTTAATTTTTTTTGTAAAAGTACGATTATGATAAGTAGATGTTGTTATATTGCTTTATATGTACTATAAAAAAGTGTCACGTTTGCTGGTTTGAATGTTATCTTTTTTAGAAGAGGGGGCCTGTTTTGAATTTTAAGTCTATTAAAACTAAAATAGTTTTGATTTCAGCTCTTTGCGTAGTGATTGTTGCTGCTATTCTGATTTTTCTTCAAATTTCGGATCAGCGGAGTACTAATCAGTTTGTAAAGAGCAATGTTGAGGAACTTCTGGAATCAACAACTAAAATCAGGCTGCTGGCCGTTGCGAAGTCTGAAGCCGGAATAATTAAAGCCAAGCTTGAAACCAATCTGACGGCTGCACGAACTATTGCCAGCGCATTTAGAACCGTCAGAAGTGAAGATGCGATAAGATCAAGCGGTCTTCTCAGCAAGGTCTTTAATGACATCCTGCTGGATGTTTTGAAGGATAATAAGGAATTTCTTGGAGCATACAGTGCATGGCAGCCTGAGGCTCTCGATGGCACAGACTCCACCCATGCCGGCAATACCGATCTTAGCTATGACGACGATGGCAGATTTGTTCCCTACTGGAATAGAGATGAGACGGGAAAAATAGGCCACCAGAATCTTGTCGGTTATGAAGATGCAAGCAGTCATCCTAATGGCGTTAAAAAAGGCGGATGGTATCTCAACCCGAGAGATACAGGCCGCGAAAATATTCTCGATCCTTTCCCGTACATTGTTCAGGGCAAGCAGGACTGGCTTACAACCATGTCAGCTCCGATAGTTGATAATGGTAATTTCCTTGGTGTTGCCGGTACTGACCTGAGATTGAATTTTGTTCAGAAATTATGTGAAAATGTTGCAAGAGAATTATATTCCGGCAAAGCCACACTCAAGGTTGTCAGTTATCTGGGAATTGTTGTGGCTGACAGTCAGAATCCTTCCAATGTCGGTAAACCTCTTGATCAGACTGAAGCTAATAACGCCCAGCTAATTAAAACACAGGTTCGCAATGGTGAATCTTATGTTAATATGGGTAAGGAAACAGGCCTGATTCAGGTTATTTCCCCAGTTTCTCTGGGACGCACCGGAACCCCGTGGGCAGTTCTTATTGAAGTGGACAGAGACGTTGTCTTTGAACATGTTAACGATCTGGCCAAAGCTATGGCTGAGAAAGCTAATTCAAGTTATAAAACAGCTATTTTTACCGGTGCAGCGGTTGCAGTCATTGCCTGCATTGCTATCTGGTTCCTGAGCGGAACTATTGTTGCCCCGATCAAAAAATCCGTGAACTACGCAGAAGCCGTAGCTGAAGGCGATTTTGAACAGAATCTTGATATTGATCAGAAGGATGAAATAGGAGTTCTTGCTGATTCATTGAAGAAGATGGTTCAGAACCTGAAAGCGATGATTCTTGAGGCTGAAGAAAAAAGTAAGGTTGCTGAAGAAGCTGCCGCCAGAGCCAATGTCGCTGTAGAAGAAGCCAACGAGGCCAAAGAACAGGCTGCAAGGGCTGAAAAAGAAGGTAAGCTGCAGGCCGCAAGCGAGCTTGAAGAAGTAGTTAATATTGTAACATCTGCTTCTGAAGAGCTATCGGCTCAGATTGAGCAGTCGACAATGGGAACCAGAGAGCAGTCTTCGCAGATAACTGAAACAGCCACGGCAATGGAAGAGATGAACTCAACCGTTCTTGAAGTTGCCAGAAACGCTTCTGATGCTGCTGAAACAGCCAATCAGGCTAAAGAAAAGGCTCAGACCGGATCGGAAGTTGTTTCACAGGTTCTCAACAGCATGGAAGATCTTCAGAAGATAGCTTTACAACTTAAGGATGACGTTTCGAATCTCGGCAGAGATGCCGAGGGTATCGGTCAGGTAATGGAAGTGATCTCCGATATTGCCGACCAGACAAACCTGCTCGCACTTAATGCCGCAATTGAAGCTGCCAGAGCCGGTGAAGCAGGCAGAGGCTTTGCTGTTGTAGCAGATGAAGTCCGCAAACTTGCTGAAAAGACCATGGCTGCAACTCAGGAAGTCGGGTCAGCAATTGGAGATATTCAGACCGGAACGAAAGCCAATATAGTTAATGTTGAGAAGGCAGTTGAAAAAATTGATGAAACCACTGAGCTTTCCGGTACATCCGGTGAAGCACTTGAAGCTATTGTTAACTTTGTAGACGGTACTTCCACTCAGGTTCAGAATATCGCAACCGCTGCGGAACAGCAGTCTGCTACGAGTGAAGAAATCAATAGGTCACTCAATCAGGTTTCGGCGATTTCCTCCGAGACTTCACAGGCCATGGAAGAGTCAGCCAGAGCTGTCGAAGAAATGGCCAGACAGGCACAGGTTCTTCAGGGACTTATTACCCAGATGAAGAGTTAGCCCTTAGGTTGTTAATTCAGCTCTGATTAAGGTATTAATAAAATTGAAAGGCCGGTCCGGAAAGGACCGGCCTTTTATATATTTGATGTTTTGCATATAGATTTTATTGCTCCATTAATTTTATAATTGTTGCATGGGAAACAGTTGTGTATGCAACAATAGTTGTTTATTCAAAAGCTGTGGGCATAAGAAAACTCTATCAGGAGTTTAAATTACCTTTTCGCTGATGGTGTTCAGGCCTAGGTAGGCCATATGATCGTGATTGGTCGGGATATCAAATTAAGAAATTATTACAGCATATTGTTCAAGAAATGATGGGTATAACAAACTGTGTTTGCAGAAGATTTTCTGCTTTTTAAATCAGTCTGTAGAGCATGAACAAGGGGAGAAGCGTATGGCAAAACATAGGTCGATAGGAAAAAAAGTAGGTATCATAGCAAGATATCTTGATATGATTTTGGATAGTCGTCTTGCCCATCTTGGTCTGAGTGCTGCGACCATACCGATTATTACTTTCCTTTATGAAAACGAAGGGGTGAATCAGGACACTTTGGCTGAGTCCCTGCAGTTTAATAAAAGCACAGCAGCACGAGCTGTCTCCAAACTGGAAAAGGAAGGATATCTTACCAGAACCGTTGATCCGGATAACAGAAGGAGCAACATTCTCCGCACTACGGAGAAATCCCGCAGTATCGAGGAGGCAGTTAATCAAATACTCAAAGGATTGACAGATGATGTGTTCGCTGGATTTAACGATAAGGATATCGATCAGTATTTTCATTTAACCGAACTAATCAGTGCGCGAGTTTTGCAGATGCATAAGGAAACAAAATGATTCGTCTGGCAATTCTTTCTATTTCTTTACTCACGGTTATGTCTGGAGCAGCCGTGGCTCCGGCTGTAGCGGATATCATCGCCTATTTCCCGAATTCTTCGGATATGCTGGGAAAGATGGTGCTCACCACTCCGGCTTTGACAATTATACCTGTGGCTTTGGTTACAGGCCTGCTCAGTAGCAGGATATCTCGAAAGCATCTGGTCTACACCGGAATCTTTTTCTATATTTTGGGTGGAGCCGGGGGCGGACTTGCGACATCTATTCCTTTTCTGCTTTCAATGAGAGCCGTACTCGGCATAGGAGTCGGAATTTTAATGCCCCTATCAACCGGAATCATCGCAGATATCTGGTCCGGTGAAGAAAAGGCCAGAACAATGGGGCTTGCCTCGGCAGCAAGCAATCTGGGTGGCTTTATAGCCATGCTTCTTTCCGGTTTGCTGGCGGCAGTGAGCTGGCGGGCATCTTTTCTCATTTATCTGCTGGGTATAGCTGTCTGGGTGTTGATATTTTTCTTTTTACCGGAAAATCGTCCGACTGCCATAGTGAAAAGTAACTCTACCAAAGGAGCAGGTCAGTTAGTTTCCTATATTCGCTGGGGAATCGGTATGTTCCTGCTCATGATCGCTTTCTATTCCATCCCGGTTAATATCGCCATCTATCTCCAGAATCATCATATTGGAGACTCTCGCATGGCCGGGGCAGCTATGGCCGTTATGACTGCGGCATCATTCCTGACAGGACTTGCCTACGGTAATCTCAAAACAGTGCTGCGCGGGTGGCTTCCAAGTTTGAGCCTAGCCGTATTCGCAATTTCGTACTACGGTCTATCCGCATTTCCTTCAGTGCTCCCCCTTTTCTGCTGTCTGATGTTAAATGGGATGGCTTTCGGAATCCTCGTGCCCTCAATTATGGACGGAGTTACTAAAACTGCTGAGCATACCTCCGGGACTGCCGGAACTTCCGTGGTCACCAGCTTTTTGTTTGCCGGTCAATTTGCCAGCCCTTTGATCATGAGTGAAACCTCAGCTCTTATATTCGGCCCGGGAATATCCAATATTTATCTGACTCTTGCCTTCGGAGCCGGATTAACAGGCGCTCTTGCTTTTGTGCTTCGAATCACAGCCTCAAAGCGAGTTTAAGCACTGCATAAATAATTAAGCTTAGTCGAGATTAATATGGTCTAGGCGTGTCGCTAGGTTGTATAATCAAAAAGCCCCTGACAGATCTGTCAGGGGCTTTTGCAATGCCATTATGGACTGTAATTTTTAAAGTTTGACGAAGATAGAAAAGGCTCCGGCCATGATCAGTGAATGGGCCAGAATAACAAGTATCGGAGCTGCAGCCAGTCCGATCTTATGTCTCATAGGAGTGGCACTTTTCCATGCCACAGCCCAGATTGCACAGCAGATGATGTTTAGAACAGCTGCTCCACCTATGGTCACCAGCATTCCAGTATTCTGCATCAGAGTATCAAGTGACGGGGTGACAAAATATGAAAGCAGCCAGCCTATGGATATAAGCTGTACGATCATAGGGAAAAGTCCCCAGCGGGAGATTACCGGAAGTGCGAATTTGTAATAATCGCGGCCGAAGTTGTCTTTATTGCGTCTGAGAACGAGGTAAAGTCCCCCGGCTGAACCTGCAAAGGTGAAAGCCATGATTACGTATAAAGCACCAAGTGCCATTACTGTTGGTCCGGGGACAACGAGCAGATGGTCCAGAACGGGAATGTCAGGTACAGTCGGTTCAGGATTACTGCCTACCAGCCCGAAGACGAGTCTCATGGTCATTGTGCCACTGTGAATGAAACTAACTCCGCCGAGTACGGCAATTATTCCCAGCAGGATATGGAAAGCTTTTTGTTTTTTTAGTTTTTTCCAGCTGTATTTGTAGGCAATAAGGAAAACAGCACTGATGATGAGTGAAGCGTAAACAATCATCATAGGTGATTCCGGATTTTTGAGCCAGTCCAGAGTCCATTTCCATGTGTGGGCCACATAAGCCAGTGTTCCACCGGTAGCGATGATAAAGACAGCAAAAAGGATAAGAGACATGGAAGCTATCTGTTGAGCCAGCTTATCGTAAAAAATTTTTTTAGAGGCTTTTCCGGTAAGCTCAAGCAGGACAGCTATCAGCGGTGCTCCTATCGCTCCTAGAGCAATATAGTCGAAAATAGCTTTTGGCAGCAGTCCTACCGCCAGCCTTAAAGACTCCATTGGAATTTGCATTTGCGTTCCGCCCTAAAGATATTGATGTTGAAAGAGAGATTTGACCCGTGTGCGGGTCTTTGACGAAATCCGTTTTTTGAGAACTTTTGCCTTAAAATCAGCCTCTAGGCAAGTTTGCCCTCAGATGGTACATCGTAACACAGCTTGACGACTTGCAAAAAGCCATCGACTCGCCTATTTAGATTCAAGTAATTATTGTTTTAGCTTTTCGCAAGGGTTGTTGTCTCTCTTTTATTTTGAATTAATGATACAGTGGAATTGATCCGGTGAATTCAATTGATCGATCAACTTTCGGAGAAGTTTAATGAAATACGCGCGCATTCTCTTATTTCTCATTCTGGCGTTTAGCTCCACAGCCTGTTCCCTGACAAAACAGCAGGATAAACCTGCATGGGGAGGAAGTGAAGAATGGCGCATGAAGAGTCTTGAAGAGAGTTTTTTAAATTTCAAAGAAGGTATGAGCCAGCAGAAAGACGCTTTGAAGAAATTGAACGAAAATATGGATAAAAGATTTGATTCCATAGATGAGAGACTTGATGGTTTTGAAGACAGACTGGCAGAGATGGATAAACAGCAGAAGGAATTGATGGAGGCTCAAAAGAGCAGCTCAACTCCCGAAGTTGTCATGGGCGGAAGTGCCAGTAATGAAGATCGCCCCTGGATGAATGTTCCCGGTGAGGGTAATGAAACAGCTGATAGTCAGGTTGCGGCTGCTCCAGTATCCACCAAATCCGAGGTTAAAACTCCGGTTGTTGAGGAAGCCCCAAAAACAGCTCCTAAGGCTGTTTCCAAACCGGCTCCTAAAGCTCCTGCCGTTAATAAGGCCGAAGCTGTATATAAAGAAGGGGTAAGACTTGTTTTAAACGGCAAGCCGGATGAATCCAGAACTGTTCTTACAAAATTTTTGCAGACATATCCTACCAATGATCTGGCACCGAATGCTTTGTACTGGCTTGGTGAAACTTTCTACAGCCAGAAAAGATATGCGGAATCCATTTTAAGGTTCAGAGAAGTTGGCCAGAGATTCCCTAAAGCGGACAAAGTTCCTGATTCACTCCTTAAAATAGGCCTTGCCTATGACAAGCTTGGCGATAAGCAGAATGCACTTTTTTATATTAACACTTTGATAGGCGATTATCCTAACTCCGCTCCTGCAAAAATCGGTCGCTCAAGACTCAAGGAAATCGGAGGATAGGTTGAACGGTGCGCTGGAATGAGTCTTCGTGAGGAGTTTTTTGCCTGTCTGGCCTTAAGGCATACGCCCGGACTGGGGCCTAAATCATGGTCTGAAATATTAAACAGCTACACAACTGCTTATGAGGCTTTAAAGGACTGTCGGAGCTGGGCTGACAGAGGGTTTACATCTGAGAGTGTGGCCCATGCTGCGGAAAAAGAGCTCTGGCGCAAAAAAGCTGAATCCGAATACAAAGAAGCCTTAAAACAAGGATTCGGCATTCTTCCATGGACCCATTTTTCATTTCCTGAAAGCTTAAAAAAAATCAGCGACCCACCTCCATATATTTATTATTACGGAAATCCGGAACTGCTAAAAAATCCTTCCGTGGCTGTAGTTGGCAGTAGAAAATGCAGTGATTCCGGGCTGGCTGTTGCCGGACGGTTGAGCTTTGAGCTTTCTTCGTGCGGAATTACGGTTGTCTCAGGCTTTGCCAGAGGTATAGATGCCCGCGTCCATGAGGAGGCCTTAAAGCGTATAGGAAGTACCATAGCTGTTCTGGGGACCGGGCTTGATGTTGTTGATTATCCTTCAGGCAGTGTGGAATTACGTGAAAAAATAATAGAAAACGGATTAATGATATCCGAGTTTGTTCCATCGACACGGCCTTATGCCGGTAATTTCCCGTTTCGTAATAGAATTATCAGTGCTCTTAGTGCCGGGGTTATAGTTGCTGAAGCTTCGGTAAAAAGCGGCAGCCTGATCACGGCGAGACTTGCCGGAGAGCAGGGGCGGGAAGTTATGGCTGTACCCGGACCTCCCGGTGATGCCAGATTTTCCGGTTGCCTTAAACTGATTAAAGAAGGTGCGGCACTTGTTGAATCAGTTGAAGACGTACTTTGCACGATAGGGTATGCTCTTGATTCTTCCGGTAATTTTTCGGAAAAAGATGCTGGAATCTCTGGTGGCAGTTCGCTTAAACCTGCCCCTGAGGTAAAACCTCATTTTAATATTTCCGCTCCCGGATCAACTGGCACGTTGCGCAAAAAGAGCGGCATGCGGAACCAGAATGATAACGCAGTTGAAAAAAAAGAACCTGATACTAAAGACCTTAATGCCGATCAGCTGGCATTTGTCGGCGCTCTTAAAGAGTCAGGAAAGCTTCATATAGATGAATTGTCGCGTATGCTGGAGTGGGAAGGCGGTAAGACCGGCGGCGTAGCTCTAGAGCTTGAAGTCCGCGGTGTTATTGCACGGTATCCGGGTATGTATTACAGCCTTTAGCCGGATGAAAATGTTTTATATCGGCTGTTTGGTAAATTTTATTTTCTGTCTTTGTTAAAACTGAACTGGATACTTGCCTGTCAGCAATGTATTCGTTTATAATTTAGCGGTTTTCAATTTCAGGAGTGATTCCATAGTATGCAGAAAATCCCTGTTAAGCTAGCAGCACCGGGCATGAAATTAGCCAAGCCGGTAACCAGAGAGAACGGTATGGTTGTCATCGCCGAGGGGGCCGAACTAAGTGAAACTCTGATCTCACGTCTGGAGCAGATGAAGATTGAGAGGATTATGGTTCAGGGAAACCCGCTGGACCTCGATGGCAGTGGTAATTCATCCTGGAGCAAAAGAGCTGAGAGACTCGACAATCTTTTTCGTAGATATAAAAAAGACAGATGGATGACTCGCGTCAAAGGTTTTTTCAAAGAGTATTTCGAGCTTAAAGCTGCTGAACAGAAGGCGGCTGAGGAAGCTGAGCGGCTGGCTGAGGAAAAAGCCCGTGCGGAAGCTGAAGCAGCAGCACTGGAAGCTGAAAACGGAGATGGTGAAAAATAATGCAGGATCAGGATCTTAAAACCAGTGTCAAAGGGCAGATCCTTTCAGTAACTGATCTGCCGACTCTTCCATCTGTTCTTGATAAGGTTTCCAAACTTGTAGACGATCCCAATTCATCAACCGAACAGGTCGCTAAAGTTATAGCCCATGATCAGGTCCTTTCCGCAAAGGTTCTGAAAATGGTCAATTCTCCTATTTATGGTTTTCCGGGACGCATTACCACTATTCAGCACGCTTTGGTGCTGCTTGGTCTGAACGTCATAAAGGGTATAATTATTTCCACTTCTGTTTTTGATATCATCCAGCAGGCCATGTCAGGATTGTGGGAGCACAGCATAGGGTGTGCTCTTGCCAGCGGAGCTGTGGCAAAAGCTGCCGGGTTTGAAGACCCTGAAGAATTTACTGTTGCAGGACTTCTGCACGACCTCGGAAAGGTTGTTACGGCGGTTCAACTGCCGGAGCTTAATGCTGCCATCCAGCAGACTGTTGAAACAAAGCAGGTCAGCTACTATGACGCTGAACGCATTGTACTCGGTTTCGGGCACGACCGTATCAATGCATGGCTGGCGCGCCACTGGAACCTGCCGCCAAATGTCCGTGAAGCCATGACCTACCATCATCATCCTGATAGAGCCCAGTTTTATCAGCAGACCGCAGCAGTTGTTCATATCGGCAATTTTCTGGTGCGTATTTTTGAATACGGAAACGGTGGAGATGACCAGACTGCTTATTTCAAACCTGCGGCCATGAAGGTTTTGAAACTGAAAATGAAGAATCTTGAACCGGTCATGGATGAACTCTCCGAGCAGCTGATGGAGATTTCCGGATTTACGTTCTAAATATCACAATTTTTTTATTTTTAACGTATTGAGCTTTGACGAACTATGGTGGTGGTGCTATTTTCCTGCATATGGATACAAAGCACGCGCATGGTTTGCAGAATCTCAAGGGGCAGAGAGCTTTTCTGGTCTCTCCTGATGCCTCGCTAAGAGAAATGCTACAATCGATCTGGCCTGAAGAGGTAATAAAATTTACCTGCTTCGAGTATGGTCGTGGTGCTATTGAATTCCTTCTTACAAGCCCGCCTGATCTGCTTATCGTGGATAACCGTGTTGTGGACATCAAAGCCAGTGAAATGGCCAAGCTCGTCAAGAGTGAGAATGTTTACCGTCAGCTACCGGTTATTATCTGTCTTGATGAAACAGATCTGGAAAAACCATGGGACTGGGACGCTATTGAGGTTGATGATTTTCTGCTCCGTCCGTTTTTCCTTCCCGTTGTCCGGGACCGGGTAAATCTTGCCATGTGCCGGGCATTAAGGGCTCTTGATGCCAATCCCCTGTCAAAACTTCCGGGGAACACTTCCATCATTCAGCGTATTCAGTCGCTTATTGACCGCAGGGAAGACTTTGCTCTTGCCTATTGCGATCTTGATTATTTCAAATCCTTTAATGATAAATATGGATTTTCCCGCGGTGATGAAGTCCTCATGATGACCGCAAGGATAATTGTTAATACTATCCGCAGTTTTGCCGGCGAGAAAACATTTGTAGGGCATGTCGGCGGAGATGATTTTGTTTTCATAACTCCACCAGATATTGTGGAGGAAGCCTGTAAACGGATTGTGTTTTCCTTTGATGGGATTGTCCCTAATTTTTATGATCCTGCGGATAGAAAATGCAAATGTATTGTTTCCACTGACAGGCAGGGTAATATTCAGAATTTTCCGCTGATGGCTATTTCCATAGCAGTGGTTTTTAATATTGATGGAAAATTGAAGCATTTTGGAGAAGCCTCGGCAATTGCCATGGGGCTCAAAAAGAAAGCTAAAGAAAACCCCAAGAGTAATTATGTCCTCGACCGGAGAACTCCATAGCCTGCCTGAAACAGCGCAGATGTTTCTAACTCATTTGGATATTGAGAAAGGATCGTCTAAAGCCACTCTTGCCTCCTATGAAAGAGACCTTGACCAGTTTGAACATTTTCTTTCTACACGATCGCTTTCTGTTGCTGAGCCTGAAAAAATAAACAGGGACATACTGCGCGGTTTTTTAGCCTTCCTGCATGGTAAAAAGCTTGCCAAAACATCTGTTTCACGAAAGCTTTCAACATTGCGCTCTTTTTTTAAGTATATGATTAAAATGGGATTTATAACTTCAAATCCTATGAACGGAATCCGTAATCCAAAGCAGGAGACCAGACATCCGCAGGCTCTTAATGTCGATCAGATTTCAACATTGCTGGATTATTCCAAAGACACCTCTCCTCAGCATAAAAGAGATGAAGCCATAGCCGAACTGCTTTACGGCTCCGGCCTGCGTGTGAGTGAAGCAATGGGGCTGAATCTTGATGATGTGGATATTTCTTCTTCGATAATAAGAGTCTACGGAAAAGGAAGCAAAGAAAGACTGGCTCCTTTAAGTGACAGCTCTGTCAAAGCTCTGGATGCATATATCAGGGTTAGAGGAGCCTTTAATCCATCAATTTCCGAAGAAGCCCTTTTTCTGGGAGTCCGCGGCAAACGTCTTAATAGAAGACAGGTTAATAGAATACTGGAAAAAATGGCAGCGGAAGCCCATTTACAGGGCAGGGTCCATCCGCACATGCTGCGACATTCCTTTGCTTCGCACATGCTCCAGTCGGGAGCTGATATGCGCAGTGTTCAGGAATTGCTGGGGCATGAGCGGCTGACAACAACTCAGCGTTATACCCACTTGAATTTACAACACATTATGAATGTGTATGATAAGGCTCATCCGATGTCGGCGGAACATCCGTCAGACAAGGATGACAATAAATGAGGATAGTTCGCTTCTGGATAATCTGTAACAGCAAATCGGAGGATAAGAATGAAAAAACTTACAGCGGCAGCCGTAACCAATGCCATTCAGGAAAAGAGTGAAGAAGCAAGAAAGTCGGCTTTGTTTGAAGTTAAAAGCCTCAAAAAAGATTTGCTTAATCTGGAAAAAATTCTCTCATCTAAAAAATGTATTCTCGAAGACCCTGCTTTCGATATTGTCCACGGTGCTTTTGAAGTTTTCAGACATACTGAAGTTATCTGCCAGAACGTCAAGTTGCAGGAACAGATAGATAACAGCCTTGAGAAGGCTTCGTTTAAAGATTTTCTTGATTCAAAGGGCGCACGTCTTCTAAAAAAGCCTGAAGGATGGCACTGGATTTCTCCAAGCGGTGAAATGCATTATCTTGGAGCTTCCAATGATACTCAGACCGCAGCGGAAACTCTGGAATCACTTTTGAGCAACAAGAAGGCCCCTGCTAAAAAACCGGCAGCAAAAAAGAAAGCAGCAAAGAAAAATACTGAGGGTGCTTCATCCGAACCGGCAGCAAAATCTTCCAAGAAAAAGGCTGATCAAAGCTCTGACAATCCTGAAGCAGCAGCTCAGGCCTGATGACCTCAGCTTCAGCTCACTGAACCGATGATTTGTGAAGCTATCATTCCGGATTTTTCCCGGTCTGATATGTCTTCCGTTCTGGTTGCGGACATTGCGATCAGCAGACCGATAGTTGCAAGCCTTTTCTGGGTTATAGAATCTTTGTAACCGGAAAGGGCGGCTTCAATGAGATCCCCGACCCTTTTAACTTTAAAGTTCTGGGATTCTAAAATCATGGTCATGAACTTGAGCCTTGTCAGTCTGGCTTCATTATTTCCGGCACCGCCTTTGAACCGGAAATGAACGTGGTTCTGTTTTTCTTCAGGACCGCAGACTGCATCTATCTCTGCAAATTCGTGCTTGAATTTAACGGTCAGGTTCATATATGTGCGGGCCAGAATGGCGTATCCGCTGAGTTCCACTTCCGGAGTATCGGCCCAGTTTATGGTTTCTGAGTCAAGCCCGAACCACAGAGCCCACATGGGTGCTGATTTTACATCGTCCGGTGATATTACCTGTTTACCTGCTGCTGTAGTGAAAAGACCGTCAGCGAGGTTTAAAATATTCAGCGTAACCGGAATACGTGCGCTGAGTGATTTTGAACCGTCAAGTCCGAGTCCTTCCTTGCTTACCAGCGCAAACATTTCCGCAATTCCTTTTTCATTGGAAAAGCGGACCAGATCGTACATGGATCTGCTTTTTTCAGGAAGAAAAGAGTCCGCGTCATTTGTTGAGAGGTTCAGTCTGGCAATATGCGGAAGTGCTTTTGAAAATCTATCAAAACTGTTTTTTGTGTTTTCTTCAAGCGGTGTAATAGAAGTGATATGGAGCCTTTTTCTTGAATCCGTTCTCCAGCTGATAGAAAGTTCCTTTCCTGCTTTGTCACGGATGGCTGCTCCTGCTTCAGACAGTTGTCTGAGAGTGTGTTCCGAAAGAGGGTAGTCGTCACTGCGGCCTATCGGACGGTATTTTTTGTCTGTTACCAGAATTTTTATACCCGGATTGCTTCTGCAGACTATACTCATGTAATTATCATCAGGCTCGGCACTGCCGGGTAGTTCAGCGCGCTCCGCTCTGGTGACAAGCTCTCCGTCATATCCTTTGCCGTCATCAGGCTGCAGAATTGAGACAACAGGTGTTTCACCATCCGCAAAGTTTCCGGCAATCCTTTTTTTAAGGAATGAAACAGAATATTTGGCTGCAACAGATCTTTTCCATGCTTTTACAATATCAGCTGGAATAATCTGTGCTTCCCTGTGCAGAATGCCGCCAAGCGGAGTAGGAGAGCCTTCCGGCGTGGCACTTGATATCAGGCTGACATTTTTACCGCCGCGGGCCAGTTCAAGAGCCGCTATTTCCATTTCGTTGGCAATAACGTCCGGCATGTGTGATTTATTTATTATTCCTGTAAGTTCCTCTGAGATGCTTTTAACTGAGAGTTCATCATCAGGGTTTATCAGGGACAGCTCATGGTCGATTATTCTGCGAAGATCGTTGGCTTCTGAAAAATAATGGTAGATATTGGCCGAAAAAACAGTTGATTCAGATATTTTTATGTCAGTGCTTTTTTCTGCGCGGCATAATTCAAGTGCAGGAACACCTGATGCGTTGATATTATTTTCAGCTTCTGACAACGGATAGATAAAAGGTTCAGAAATATCAGGATCAGGCACTGTTACCGCCATGCGGCAGTAAAAGTTGATTTTATTGTAATAATCCATGATGTCCATGAATCTCACCGGATTCATGGTCTGGAGTTGTTCCAGCATCTCACGGACTTTAAAGCCGAGTGATTCTGTTAATTTTTCAACACGCTGCCAGTCTGCTTTTCTTCTTCCGAAATCCATTTCCTCGATTTCAGCAATGATAAGCATGGACTCTTCTTCAAGGTCTATGAGTCTTTTAAACGCGTTGTAACGGCTTCTTAATAACCTTCCCGGAGGAAAGCTTTCATAGGTCCAGTGCAGAAATAATTGTCTGAATGACATTTAGAAATCCTGATATGAAATTTAAGTAGTGTAACAGCTTGAGGTGTAAAGTGAAAAATCAGCTAGGAGTTCTTTTCCAGAACTTCGGCAACTTTTATTTCCAGCTCTTCTTTATCAATGGGCTTAACGCAGTATTCATCTGCTCCCAGTCGCATACATTCACGTGCTGTTTCCAGTGTCGGGTAGCCTGTGAGCATGATAACTTTAATGGATGCCTGTGACTGCTTTAATGCGGCGAGAACATCAACACCTGTCATTTTGCTCAGTTTGATGTCCAGAATGGCGAGATCGACATTATTGTTGCCTACGTATGAGATTGCCTCGTCTTCGTTGGTAAAAACGATTACTTTGTGGCCTTTTCTTTCAAGTATGCGTTTTACAAGTATTCCGGCATCGACTACGTCATCCAATACCATTATTTCAGACATTTTAATTTCTCCTAAGCGGCGTTCAGCAATCAGAATTCAGAAGATAAAATTTCTTTTTCTTTACCGGGTTCAAGTGGCAAAGTAATGGTAAACAGTGTCCCCGGACCTGCTTCTTCAGGAAGTTCTTCTTCCAGTATGCCTTCGGGAAGAGGGCTTGTCACGGATATCTTTCCGCCGTGGTCCTCAATAATTCCGAATGAAACCGAAAGCCCCAGTCCTGTTCCTTTACCTACCGGTTTAGTGCTGAAAAACGGATCAAAAATAGAGTTCAGATTTTTTTTGGCTATACCATAGCCACTGTCGGCAAAAAAGGCCGTTATAGTCATATCCTGAGTATCAAGACGGGTGATAATTTTAACAATTCCGCCACCGTTCATGGCTTCAAGGGCATTAGAAAGAAGATTCAGCCAGACCTGTTTGAGTTTTTCAGGGTCCCCCTGAATAATAGGGTAGCGGTCATCAAGATCAGTTATGATGCTGACATTTTCGAGCTTGAAGGTATGGGTGACCAGCTGAACCACTTCCAGAATAGAATTGTTGAAGCACATTTCTATTTTATCACTGGTTGTCTGACGGGAGAATCCAAGCAGGTCCGCCACAATTTTTCTGCAGAATCTGGCCTGCTTTTCCATGATGCCGAGATCAGCATAAATCTGACTTTCAGGATCAACATCTTCCTGAAGAAGTTGGGCATATCCCAGAATTATTCCCAGCGGAGTATTAATTTCATGGGCCACTCCGCCGGCAAGCTTACCGACAGATTCCATTTTCTGGGACTGTATAAGCTGGGACTGATAACTCTTGAGTTCGGTTATATCTCTGGCTGTTGAAAGAACACCGGTAATATTCTGATCTTCGTCATAAACAGGGACCCTGATGGTATGAAACCATTGAGCGGGATCGCCATCCTCAGGCTGGTACAGGTTTTCCTTGTTGATAATCTTACCAGTGCTGAAAATGCTTATGACTTCCTGTTTACGTTTGTTGGAAATTTCTTCGTTGAAAAGGTCTTCATCTCTCATCCCCATGATTTCTTCTTCTTTTTTGCCGCAGGAGCGGGCAAATGCGGCATTCACGGCCATGTAAGTCAGGTCAGTGCCTACAAGTGAAACCTGATCCGGGGATACACTTAAAATTGTTTGCAGCAGTTTCTGCTGTCTTAAAATATTTTTTTGAGCGGTTTCGAGGTCTTCGATGTGGTATTTCAGAGTATTGGCCATTACATCGAACGTTTCGGTCAGCTCCTGAATTTCATCTCCGCTGGAATTGATGTATATGTCGCAGTTTCGGCAGTTGGTGAGCTTGTCTGGATAATTGTTCTCGCCACATTCCGGGCATTTTGTGCCTGATATATACCAGCACCGGCGCAGATTATCCTGCCATGCCGGGCAGTCTCTTTTTCCGCAGTTGCGAATTTCATGGCAGGTATTGACGGTTTTTTTATCCCGGTTGACTACAAGGTTACCTTTTACCAGATTCTCCGCATGTTCCCTAAGCATCCCTATACGGGCGGTAATTCTTTTAGCAAATTGTGTTGAAACCAGAACCGCCATTGCCAGCGCAAGTCCGGTCAGCATGGAAATAGCCAGAATGAGCGAATTGGTAACCTGCTGAACCTTTGTTCTTGAAAGTCCGAGCCTTACGGTTCCTATTTTTTTGCCGACCAGATAAACGGGAGCCGCAAAGTCATATATTTTTTCTTTGCCGGTATCTATGGTTACAATGTTCATCCGGCTGCCACTCTGGACTTTATTGGCATTAATCAGTTCAACTGGGAATCCGTCTGAAAAAGTATGTACAAGAATTCTGCCCCGTTCATCTTCGATAAAAGCATAAACAACATCGCTGTCAACTTCGGTTATTTCATCAACCATTGTCTTCAGTTGCAGCAGATCAACAGAGAGCAGCGGATCAACAGAACGTAATACCAGATTGCCTGTAAGAACCCGGCCGCGTTTGCGGGCTTCCTGCACCAGAGCGTCTGAAGCCATACGGGTTACGAACATGGCAAGTATCAATGCGGTCATGACCACAATTACGGTAATGCCTATGTTTATTTTGGTGCGGAAGCGCAGGCGACCAAGAAGGTTCAATTGCTGTCCTCCCTGAATGAATTGTTTTCCCTGAACATTCCGAGACTTGCAGCGAGATCCCTGATTGAATCGTAATCACTGTCTTTAGCAGGTATAATTCCACGCATTCCTGCGGTCGAAAGAATTCTGGCCTGAGTAGAATCATTCATACTGAGCTTGAACATAGCTCTGGAAATTTTTTCCACTATTTCAGGGGATAGTCCCTTTCTGGCTGCGTATACCCAGCCCGGATAAGCTTGTGTAGTGGCTAGAATTCTGATTTTATCCATTGAAATTTTATCTTTTACAATATCAAGGCTTCCTTCTCTTATGGAAGCAAGGTCATATTTTCCGGCGTACATTGCCAGAACGGCTTTTTCCTGTTTCCCTCCGGGGCCGGGCGCAAAATTTATCTCTGAAAAATCGTCGGTTGTTATTCCATGTTTGAGAAAAAGTCCGAGAGCGAAAAGATAGCCTCCGGCGGAAAGAGGGTCCACGGCAATCCAGCGTTTTCCCTTGCAGTCTTTAATACTGTGGATCAGCCTGTTGTCTTTACGGATGATAATCTGCCCTCTGAAAGTAGGACTTCCAGAAGGTTCTATGATGCGGGCAAAGGCGCGGGCTCCGCTCTGGGCTATGCGGATGTAGGTCATGGGGTTGGAGAAGGAGATATCTATATCCCCGCGTTCAACCATACGGCGGTGTTCTTCAAAGGTATCGGGAAAGACCTGTCTTATCGGAAGTCCTGTTTCGCGGGCCAGATATTCTATGAGCGGATTATGCCGCTGGTATGAAACCGTGTGTGAATACTGGGGAAGATAGGCATAAGTTATTGCCGGTTCCGGCTCGGGAACTTTTATGTCTTCTCTTTTGGACATGTCCACATGGACGATAGTTTCGTCATCCCTGTCACAGCCACAAAAAACAAGAGGTATAAGAACAACAAAAACTAGGACTGTTAGCAGCCTTCCGATCTTCATCTTTTTCCCTATGATGCAGTTTTAGCCCCTTCACTTTCTTCAAAAGCCAATTGTGTATCTGCTTCTTTCTTCTCTTTCGGCACCAGATCATTCCAAGATTTCATTTCACCGGAATCTTTGGCATCTTCCTCTTTAATTTTGTCTATCCTGTTAAAGAACGGAAGGTTTTTGCGAATCTTAGAAAAGAGATATCTGAGAATTATATAGGCTGAAAGAAAAACAAAGGGATACTCAAGTCCGTAGTTTAGTACGGGAATGGTGTGGATGTCTATGCCGGAAAATCTTTTTTGCAGCCAGCCCATGGCAAATGGGACAGGCCACAGGGAAATGGCAAAAAGCGCAGCGTGTGAAAAAAAGACTTTGCCAAAATATTCGTTGGCCCAGTTGTTTGCCGATTTGAAAATTTTTTTATCTTTTCTGAGAATAGCTTCAATGGAAATATTATGCATACGGATCATTTCTTTGTTTAATCCGTTGTAATATTTCCTGTTCCAGAGATAACCTATGCTCATGCTTATTTCGCCGAACAGGATACACCAGCAGGCAAGAATGGCTGTTCCAAACCAGAATGCCGCAACTGAAGGTATTCCTATTCTGTATGGTGAGATAAGAATTGTGTCGAAAAAAAGATATATGCTGTCGACATCTGCCATGTTCATGCCCTCTCTGGTTTAATGTTCTTTTCCCGGAGACTTTTAAAAGTCTCCGGGAAAAGTGGTGGGAAGGTTGTTATGTTTATTTTATAAGGTGGTGCTTTATACTTTTTAGAACGGAGGAAGCAGGCTTATTCCGAGGAATCCCTTGGATGCGTAGCGGATACCTACATAGAATGCGAGAACTACAAAGAGTCTTTTGAGCCATACGTCCGGGATGTACTTTGAAGTACGGGGTCCGATGAAGGAACCTACCAGAACACCAACAAGCTCAACACCGATCAGGGGCCAGAATACAGGGGTATCCTTAACAACCATGTAGGTGAAGATAGAGGTGGTCATACCAACGAGAACAGCCAGAGCGGATGTTCCTGCAACAAGGTACATAGGCAGACCGGCGATGCTTGTAAGGAAAGGAACAAGCAGGAAGCCGCCACCGACTCCGAGGAAAGATGCCAGAGCAGCGATTACGAAACCACCGCAAACCGGGATCAGAGGGTTGAAGGAAAATTCAACGCCATAGAAGGTGAACACACATTTAGTGATAGCAAAGCTTTTGACTTTTACTCCGAGGGAAGAAGTATCAACGTGGGTACCTTCTTTTTCCTTCTTGATAGTAGCCTCGAAAGCCTTGGCGGCTTCTTTTGCCTTGTTTTTACCTTTCTGAGCACGAGGTGTGGTCTGGTAGAAAAGGTAACATCCGAGGAAAAGAACGAAGAGACCGAAAAATCCTATGTAGGATTTAAGGGAAATTTTACCAGCTGTGAGCCAGGGAACGAGGTATGAACCGGCAATTGATCCAACAGCAAGAGAAAGTCCGAGAGGAAGAACCAGACGGCCCATCTTGTAGTAGTTGAAAGATGACATTGCGGAAGATGTACCTACAAGCCACTGGTTGGACACACGGATGGAGTCTGTAACCAGCTTGTTCATGATAGGGGAAGTCTTCTTGAATGTGGATGCGTAGTTACCGAAACCGTAGATGGTGATGTGGCCTACACCTGCCATGATACCGCCGAATGCACCGACAGTGGAGAAGATCCAGCCTACCCAGATTGCCCATACGAAACCAACGATAAGGTTAACGGATGGAGCGCCGTTGATTCCAAGGAAACCTGTTGCCAGTTCAGGGTTGATCTGGCCGGGTTCGGTTCCGGTTGGAACAGTTTTGATTGCTTCAGCAAGTCTGTCAGCCAGAGCAGGCTGGATGAATGCTGCAACCGCAAGTGCCGCTACGGCAAGGATAAAAAAGCTTTTGCGGGTTTTGAACATGTGATACTCCCAAAACAGTGAAAGTTGGTGGTTTAATGAAATCCTGCCCTTGCATAGGCGACCGCTGCCACGGTTCTCCGGGATTCCAAAGCCTTCATTCCTAATCTAAGGACGGATGGGAATCATCCCATCCATCCTATTTTATATTTCATAAAAAAAGCAAAGACTATTTCTCTTTACCTTCTTTCTTGAATATAATCAGCGGGCAGTTCTTGCAGACGTCTGCTCCGGGGAATCCGTCACCGGGACGGGTAATTGCGCTGCTGGCTTCGTTGATGCGTTCTACCAGTCTGTCTATTACTGCATGGAATTTCTTACCGGGGATGATTACGTTAATTTCGCCGCGTTCTGTTTTACCTGCATTGTAGCTTCCGCTGCATGCGGGGCACATGTTGAATTCCTGCTCAAGGTAGGTCCAGACGTTACCGCCGCATGAGGAGGAGTTCATTGTTACATTCGGGCGCAGAGGATGGGTGTCTGTTCCGGCCATGTAGTCTACTGCAAGGTGGTAAGCCTGCATGTTGTCACAGTAGAAGTGCACGGTGTCAGGTTCAAAAATTCCGTCAATATCACCAAGAGGTGCAACAGCTACTGCGAGAAGACCTTTGGGAAGCTGTGATTTGGATTTTACAAAACGTTCAGCCTGATCTTTGTCACGGGTATATTTTGCATGACCTTTGATTTCGCCTTCATCAAGATCTTTCCAGCCGAAGCTGTAGCGGGCGTTGCCGCAGCCGAGATCGTCGATGGTGGCAAGAACGGTCTGGCCTTTCATGCGTGCAGCGATTTCCCACTGACAGAAAGTCATTGATTTTACCGGGGTGTAGAATTCTGCAGTCTCTTTAAAATGATCCAGTTCTTCCTGCTTGAAAAAGAATTTCACAGCAATAGGATAATGATAAAGACGCAGTTCCTTCATCAGCATTTCCTGAATTTCTTTGTAGGTCATTCCTTTTACCTCCAGCTAAAATTATTGTTCTATAAAGGTT
Organism: Maridesulfovibrio bastinii DSM 16055; assembly: GCF_000429985.1. Classification (NCBI taxonomy): domain Bacteria; kingdom Pseudomonadati; phylum Thermodesulfobacteriota; class Desulfovibrionia; order Desulfovibrionales; family Desulfovibrionaceae; genus Maridesulfovibrio; species Maridesulfovibrio bastinii. The sequence goes on along the minus strand of NZ_KE387014.1, from coordinate 99,356 downwards.
AATTTCGAAGGCTTCAGCCTAAAAACCTCCGAACGACATTTCCATTAAGGCGACTTTTATAGGCATGTGAAAATGTCCACAAGAAAAATGGAAATAGAGAAAAAAATAACTTTTTCACAATAGTCATTCCCTAAAAGAGCAAAATTAGAGCGATACTTTGTGAAAAAAATAACTAAATATTGATATTATCTAATAAAATAAAATAGTTATAAAAAATAGAATAAAAGATTGTTATTTTTGTGATTATCTCTTTTGGGACCATTAAATATTTACTTGTTGAATTTATTGATTATTTTAAAAGTTAAGCAATTAAGCCGAACTCCAGCTTTATTTAAGATCGTGCTTTAGCTATTATTGATAACACTAACATCAGGTGATGTGTTTATCTTTTTTAAGGAGATTTTCATGGGTAAATTTAAAATCCATCCCATAGTCATGGGCAGCAAACGTTTCGATAAAGGTATGATGACTTATCAGCATGATTACGGGCAGCCCTACATAATTCCTATTTATTGCTGGTATATTGAGGGTGGTGACAAGAATATTCTGGTCGATACCGGAGAAATGCAGCCTGTTATCTCAGAAGACCGGGAGAAAGATCTCGGTGGAAAGATATATACTTTTGAAGAAGGTCTTGAAAAATATAATCTTAAACCTGAAGACATTGATATAGTTATCCATACGCATCTTCATAATGATCATTGTGAAAATGACTACAAGTGCGAGAATGCTAAGTTTTACATTCATAAAAAAGAACTTGAGCACATCCGGAATCCACATCCGTTGGATTATCGCTATCTGGAAGATTATATTGATGAAATATCTGAACGGGATCAGATAATTGTTATTGAAGATGATCAGGAAATCGTACCCGGAATAAAAGTGGTTAACACACCTGTGCATACCGAAGGCGGAATGACGGTTCTTATTGATACTGATGGTGGCACAGCCGCGATTACCGGATTTTGTGTTATAAGGGAAAATTTTGAACCGCCGGTACAGATAAAAGCCATGGAAATGGAAGTCATCCCCCCGGGAACAGTGGTAAACACTTATCAGGCTTATGACTGGATGATTAAAGTGAGGGATATGGCTGATATTATTATTCCTTTGCATGAACCGGAGTTTGCCTCTCTGGACACTGTGCCTCAAACCTGAGCAAATAGAAAAGTAAGAGTCTGTTTAAGTCGTCACAAGTAGATTTAAGTTAATTTTTTTAACTTTATATAGTTAAAATTTAGATTTGCTGACGAGAAGAATAGTCTGACAGTATTATAGTTTTATATATCCTATGAAACCCGCTTCCTGAAAAATCAGGGAGCGGGTTTTTGTTTTTTTTATCATTTTTTTTCACAAGCGGACCTGACTCGGCTGATTCATGTCCGCACTCCTCCTTAATCTATATTTAAAAGGGAGGACGAAGATGATTGAAGATCGTGTTGAAACTCTGGCAGCCCTTTATCCTATGGAAAACCGCAGGCTGCTCAGGAATTATGTTTCATTTCTGGATGATTATCCGGACTGGCATTCAAATGGAAGGTCTCTTGATGATTATAAGAGGCGGAGTTTTCTGAGTGAACTTTCATTCGAAGTAGTTTCCAAATCAAAACCTCGGCAAAAGGAAGCATGATGTTTGAATCAATACTGGATATCGGATCGACCATTATTGACAAAATCTGGCCTGATGCCGGGGAAAGGGAGAAGGCCAGACTTCGCTTGATGGAGCTTCACAATAAAGGCGAGCTGGCTGAAATAGAAAACAGGGTAAAAGTCATTGCGGCTGAAATGAACGGCAACTGGCTCCAAAGGTCCTGGCGTCCTATTTTAATGCTCACAATTATAGCAATAGTAGCTAATAATTATCTTTTTTATCCTTACATCAGTTTGTTCTGGACTGATGCACCGAAGCTTGAACTGCCAGAAAGACTCTGGTCGCTTATGCAGCTGGGACTTGGCGGATATGTATTCGGAAGAAGTGCCGAGAAGGTCGCAGCCAAATGGGGGAAGAATGTCAAATGAACAAAGAGAGGAATTGCGTGATCTGCTTATAAGGATAGATGAAAGGGTCCGCTCAATTCAGCTCGAAATAGGAGAAATCAACAGTGACCGCCACTGCCGGACTCATTCTGAAAAAATAAGGAATCTTGAGCGTTCTGTATGGGGAGCCTGCGCTTTGCTCGGAGCCGTTGCCGCAAGGCTTGCTTATGGAGCACTACAATGATTGCAGCAGGCTTAACCTTGCATTCCTGTCTTTCTGTGTCAGGGAAGCATGAAAAAAAATGTTTTCGGTGCGGCAGTTTAAATGGTGTTCAGGAAGCTGTTTTCCGGAGCTCCGGCGATGGTGAAATTTTACGATTCGCGCTTTGCCGTGATTGTCTGAAGGTTGTCAGAGCTGCCCTGATTTCAGCTGCCGGTCCGGTAATATTACATTAGTAGTGGAGGACTGTGTGCGCAAAACTGAAATTATAAAAAAGCAGAAAGAGGAGCTGGACAGATTCAGAGATATTTTTGCCATAGCAATGAAAGGAGATGACATTGATGCGGTTAAGGAACTCAAGCTGAAGCTTGAGATTATGAATAAAAGACATGAAATGGAGCGAAAAACATGGGGAATATGCGATAGCCCGAAATCAGGCAGAGAAAAATCCGCCGGGATGACTGTTAAAGCTCCCAGCAATGAAATCAGGGAAAAACTAAATGAAATTTACAGATCGTGTTAGCGCAGGCAAATGGTATGCAGAGATTCTGCATCAGGCTGAAGCGGCTAAAGAAGTTACCGGAGTTATGGCAGAACTCGGCAGAAGTGATCTTTTCTTTCTGCTTACAAGACTTCTGAACAGGATGGATGCTGATAATGATTGGGTTTTTGCCAGATGTTGCGAAGTTCAGAAACAACCTGACGGTTTTCTGGATCTCTGGAGCAGGGAACACTACAAATCGACTATTATAACTTATGCCCTGACTATACAGGATATTTTGCGTGATCCCGAAGTGACCATAGGGATTTTCAGCCATACCAGGCCGATTGCAAAGGGATTTTTGCGCCAGATTAAAAATGAATTTGAACGTAACCGGTTGCTACAGCAGTGTTATCCTGATGTTTTATGGAGCAACCCTAAAATAGAGGCTCCCAAGTGGAGTGAAGATGATGGAATAGTTGTCCGCCGGACAGGTAATCCTAAAGAAGCAACGCTTGAAGCGTGGGGCCTTGTGGACGGTCAGCCCACCGGAAAACATTTTTCACGGCTGGTCTATGATGATGTTGTGACCAGAGAATCTGTCTCATCTCCTGAAATGATCGCCAAAACAACCGAGGCCTGGGCTTTGTCCGTAAACCTTGGAACCCGTGAAGGCGTTAAGAGGTACATAGGAACCCGCTACCACTTCAACGATACTTATCGGGATATTTTAAAGCGCAAGGCGGCTGTCCCACGAATCTATACTGCAACGGAAGATGGTAACCCGGAAGGCACGCCGGTTCTTTTGAACCGCAGGCAGCTGGAAATAAAAAGGCGTGAAATGGGACCCTATGTCTTCGGCTGCCAGATGATGCAGAATCCCAGAGCAGATGAAGTGCAGGGCTTCAAAGAAGATTGGATTCATCGCTGGGATACCGGAAATATGGATAATAAATTCAAGTGGAAGGACCTTAACCGTTACCTGCTTGTTGATCCTGCCAGTGCTAAAAAATCCGGCAGTGATTATACCGTCATGCTCGTAATAGGGCTTGGTCAGGATCATAATTATTATCTCATTGATGGCATCAGGGACAGGCTTAATCTAACCGAACGCGCCAAAGCTCTGTTCAGACTGCATCGAATATATCAACCGCTGGCTGTCGGTTATGAGCGCTATGGTCAGCAGGCAGATGTTGAGCACATGGAATATGTGATGGGTGAGGAAAACTACAGATTTACCATAACTCCGCTCGGGGGAAATATTTCTAAAAATGACCGGATCAGAAAATTGATCCCTCTTTTTGAGCAGGGCCGCTTCTGGCTGCCATGGCATTGTCGTTTTCTGGATCATCAGGGGCGCGAAAGGGATCTGGCTCGGGAATTTATTGAAGATGAATATCTGGCTTTTCCGGTGGCTCCGCACGATGACATGCTGGATTGCATGGCAAGAATCACAGACCATGATCTGGGGGCAGCTTTTCCTTTGCGCAATTACGACATGCAGAGCGAGGTTCAGGGCATCATGGATTATGATATTTTTGCCGGAGGATTGTAATGTATGCATTTGAAATTCCAGGTGGTTACACATTCTATAAATACAGGGATTTCGATGAAACGCTATCCCTTTCACCGGAACATCTTCACTGGTTCTGGAGGTTGATGTCAGAAGCCGGTCAGCAGCATATTATTTTTTATGACGGCAGTATCATTAGCTATGCAGGTTTCAGAAAACTTGCTGAACAGCGTGATCAGCATTTCTTTCTAGGCTTTAAAGACGGTCGTCCTTCGGGTCTGTTCTGGTTAAACGGATTCGGCATAAAAACCTGTTTCATCCACATGGCTATTCTGGCTGATTTTCACGGGCGTGGAACTCTTGAAATGGGGCGTGGAGTATTGCGCCATCTGCTGACAGCACGCGACGTGGATGGAGAGTATTTCTTGAAAAACGTCAAAGGACTGGTCCCTGTTGCTAATCCTCTTGCCTGCCGTATGGCCGTGGCCAGCGGCTTTAGGGAAGTGGGCACGATAACTGGGGACGCTTATCTTGCTTCGAGAGATAAACATGTTGATGCCGTGCTTTACTGCGCAACTCTCGAAAATCTTAAGGATCGTGGAATTGTTTCACAATCTGAAAATTGCAGTAACTGATAAATTTAGGAGGTTATTATGGGTGGAGGTGGAAAAAGTGCCGGAGTTCCTTCTGTGGCGGCAACTCCGCCACCGGTCGTTGCAGCTCCTGCTGCTCCGGATGTGGATACCGAAGCACTTAAAGCTGAAGAAGAAAAAAAAGTTCAGAGAATGAGGGAACTTGATCGTATGAAGAGAGGGCGCAGTGCAACAATTCTAACTGACGCGGATGATGATTCCTCAGCCGCAGTGCAGAAGCACACTCTTCTGGGGCAGAAGAAAAAACTTGGGGAGTAGGTATTTGGATGGGATCATTTTACAGACCGCAGATGCCTGAAGGTGAGAGGCATAATTCAAAAGTATATTATAAAAATGGAACTCCGGCTTTTAATGCCTATTACAAGTGGAGCTTGAATGAAACCGGCGTAAAACCACATATTTTTGTGGGCCGGCTGGCAGCACCGTTAGACTGGGAACCTCCGGCAGACTGGACTTATTCGGATGAAACAGGGTTCTGGTACACTCCCAAAGAGATGACCGATGCTGGCTATGTTCAACAGGATGGAGAATGGCTTCATAAAAACGAAATAAAAAGAAGAGAGGTAGAAAGACAGAACGCTGAACTTGAAGCTAAAATATCCAGAATAAAGGCCACGCAGGGAAGGATGAGGGATGTTTATGCAAAGGGTAGAGGGCGCACCATTCTTACTTCTGCCGGAGGAGTTCAGGGCGGGGCTGATGTGATTCGCAGTAAACTCACTGAGGCAAAAGGAGTTCTTAAATGAGGGAGTTCAGATGTCCTGTATGCAGGCGGCTTCTGTTTAAAGGTGAAATTGTCAGGGTTCAGGTTAAGTGCCCGAAGTGTAAGAAACTTGTCCTGCTGGTTCCGCCATGCTCATCTGAAACTTTTAAGGAGTTTAAAAATACATGAGCGATAACAGCAGGTATATTTCAAGACATGAGAAGTTGAAAGATGAGCGCAGAAGCTGGGAAGCTCATTGGAAGGAAATTTCTGAATTTGTTCTGCCTCGTAAAGGAATTTTTGACAGGGAAAGAGTAAATGACGGCAGCCCGCGTGGTAACCGTATTGTTGATTCAACCGCGACCCGTGCACTCAGGGTTCTTGCAGCAGGAATGCAGGGAGGGCTGACTTCACCTGCAAGGCCATGGTTCAGATTAAGCCTCGGCGATAATGACTGCGCAGACCGTAAAGACGTGCGCAACTGGTTGGGAAAGGTTGAAAAAGCAATGTACAGGGCTTTGGCAAGGAGTAATTTTTATTCTTGTATCCATTCCTTATATACTGAGCTTGCAGGATTCGGAACCGGAGTTCTTTATTGTGAACCTGATAATGAAAGGGGGGTCCGGTTCAGATGTCTGACTGTCGGCGAATATTCTATATCCACTGATATGCAGGGCAGGGTTGATTCTGTGTACAGGGAATTCAGAATGACAGCCCGGCAGCTTGAGAGCAGGTTCGGCAGAAAGGTCTTGCCTGCCGGTGTTGTCAGCTGTCTTGAAAGCGATCGCGACCGCTGGTTTGATGTTCTCCATGCCGTACAGCCACGCAATGAATTTGATTCTACCAGACTGGATAACATCAATATGCCGTTTGAATCGGTCTTCATTTTACAGGGTATGGGGAACCCTGTGCTTTCGGTAAGTGGTTTTGTTGAAAATCCGTATATGGCTCCGCGTTGGGATACTTCCGGCGGTGATGTCTATGGAAGGTCCCCGGCTATGGATGTGCTTGCTGATGTCAAGATGCTCATGGAAATGAGTAGAAGTCAGATTCAGGCTGTGCATCTGTCACTGCGTCCACCGATGAAAGTTCCGTCCATGTATACCAGGAGGCTTAATCTGCTTCCGGGAGGGCAGAATCCTGTAGAACAGAATCTGCATGATTCTATTTCACCGCTTTATCAGATCAATGCTGATCTTAACGGGGTTTCAGCAAAAATAGCTGATGTGCGGGATGCTGTGCGGGAAGGTTTTTTCAATGATATTTTTCTGATGATGGCAGGTATGGACCGCAGGGATGTTACCGCTACGGAAGTGGCTGAAAGGCATGAAGAAAAGCTTATTCAACTTGGGCCGGTTATTGAGCGTCAGCACTCCGAACTTCTTGATCCGCTGTTGGACAGGGTCTTCGGTATTCTAAACAGGGCGGGGTGTCTGCCTCCGGCTCCGGCGGTGATACGAGGTCTGGATATTAAAATTGATTATATTTCGGTTCTGGCGCAGGCGCAGAAAATTGTTGGAACGGGTGCGATAAAAGATCTTGCTGCTTTTGTGGGGCAGCTTTCAGCTGTTAATCCGGAAGTTCTGGATAAAATAGATATGGATAAAGCAGTTGATGAATATGCGGGGCTTATTGGTGTGTCTTCTGACCTTGTCCGTTCGGATGATGAGGTCCGTAAGTTCCGGGAATCCCGGTATAAAGAAGCAAGTCAGAAGGAGGAACTTGAAAATGGATTCAGAGCAGCGGAGAAAGGTGCTGATATTGTTGGTAAGTTTTCAAAGGCTGGGATAAATTTTGATGATTTGCAGTCAATTGTCAGTAATTCTGAGCAATTATAGAAAACAATAATAGATAAAATATTTTAAATTTGCTAAGGGTTCGGGTTTTCCGAACCCTTTTTTATTTTGTTTGAGTACTGCTGATTATTTTTGTGCTTCTGCCAGCTTTCTATAATGTTTTACGGCTTGGCTTTAATTTTATTTTAATGGTATATAATAAAGTACCATAAAGTTTTTGAGGAGGATAAGTGATGACTGAGCATATAAAAATCACATATCGAAATATTGTGTGCAACGTTATCATATTATTGTTTTCTCTTTTGCTTTCTTCATGCTCAGAAGAACCGGTTCTTCTGGGATTTTCCGGAACACTGAGCGGCAGGTATTCCGACCTGAGCGTTCAAGGAAGAAACGGAGCTATGCTTGCGGTAGAAGATATAAATTCAAATGGCGGAATAAACGGGCGCAAATTAAAGCTTCTTGCAGCTAATGATAAAAATACTGAAGCTGAAACTATAAAAGCAGATCAAAAACTTATTGATGCCGGTGTGGATGTTATTATCGGGCATATGAGCAGCACATTATCCTTTGCAGCGATCAATAAATTTAAGAATACAGTTTACATATCTCCCATCTCTTCCTCTGATGAACTTCAGGGAATCAAAGATAATTTTTTTAGAGTAATTCCGTCCTTCTCTGAGGGAGCAAAATTTTTAGCTTCATATGCCTATAATAAAATAGGATGCCGGCGACTTGCCGTCATGATGGATAAAACAAATCATGATTACACCGAGTCCTATAAAAATATTTTTACCAGAGAGTTTATTGATTCCGGGGGAGAAGTCGCCGGGACAGTAGAATATTATTTAAATCCTTCTTCACCGATTGATTGGAAAGGTATTGTAGCTGATCTTGCTACGTTAAATCCTGATTCAGTCATAGCAATAACATCCTCGCGTGATCTTGCTGCTTTTGCTCAGTTTTGCCGTCTTGAAAAAAAAGATTGGACTATCCTCAGCAGCATGTGGGGATTTACCAAGGAACTTATTCAGATAGGTGGTAAAAGCGTTGATGGAATTTATTTTTCCGTAAACGTAGAAAGGGACTGCCCGGATCTTAAATATAAATGTTTTAAAAAGAGATATGAGGAACGTTTTGGAGCTGAACCAAATTTTGCAGCAAGGTTCGGATATGAAGCCGTCTTTGTTTTTGCCGAAGCTTATAAAAAAAATGGAGAAAGTTCCCGTAGTCTTGAAAAAGTCCTTCCGGGTATGGAGTTCAAAGTTCTGGATAGTGAATTTAAAATCAACGAATTCGGTGATGTTGAGAGAGCAGGCCATGTCGTAACGATTAAAGGCGGACAATTTGAAGGTATAGAGGGTACCTCCGGGGAAGCCAGATGAGCAAAAAATCTTTAGTTGCTATTTTTCATATTAAGCTTGTTCAATGGATTCTTATTCCTGGAATTCTGGTCACTCTGGGAACGGTCTGTATAATAGGGGTAAATCATAAGAATTCGATTCAAAATGAAATTGAACAGCTTTCAAAATCTCTTTCCCAGAATGTCGATTTTTATATTAACGGAGCTGAGGAAATACTTAAAGTTGTGGCTGTATTGCCTGAAGATATTGATCAGGAGAAATTTCATTCGGTTTTCAATAAGCTTCATGAAGAATTTAATCAGTTTGAAAGGATTATTCTGCTTGATAAAAAGGGAAACATTGTAGCTTCGGCTCCTGAATGTCTGACGACTGCTGATTTTCCCATTCATTTTGACAGGCAGGCTCACGGAAAGCATGTTTTAAGTTCTCCTGCAATCTCTCCACATTCCGGAACAATGGTTGTTTATCTTAGTATTCCCGTTAAAAATGGAGGACATATTGTTGCCGAGCTTAATCTGGATTATCTGCAGGACTTTATCTACAGCTTTGTTTCCAAAGACCGTGTGGTTATTTTAACTGATTCTTACGGCAATCTTATTGTTCACCCGGATAAGGAACTTGTAGCTACACAGACCAATATCGGGGATATGAAAATTTTAAGGGATATTGAAAAATCCAGATACGCAAAATTTTATAAATCCGATGGAAAATTGTTTTTCGGGTATTCTGCTAAAATCCCGAATACCGGTTGGAAGCTGCTGGTGGCATGTCCCGGAACGCTTATTTTCAAGCCTGCAATCTCTTTGGGTATGGCCACCGGATTCCTTATAATATGCTTTTTTGTCTTACTGACCATTGGTTTGAAAAGAGAATTCCGTGCAAGAATTATTGCGCCGATTATGAGTTATGTTAACCGGCTTTCTGCCGTGGCTGACGGAATTTATCCGGCATCAAATACAAATGATGCCGGTTTCAAAGAACTTGAATACATGGGCAATGTTTTTGATTCAATGTCTCAAAAAGTAATGGAGCGAGAGCACGACTTAAAAGTTTCCCGCGCATATTTTCAGAATGTAATAGACTCCATGCCGTCTGCCCTGATGCGTATTGATGAACAAATGCTGGTTTGTCAGTATAACAAAAAAGCTTCGGAAATATTTAAAGGAAAAATAGAGGGAAATTCGCAGGTAAAAGTTGCACACCTGTTTTCAGAGGAACAGACTATAATTGATGCTGTGCGTGAAGCTCGGGAGTTTAATATTCCGCGTATTATGGAGCGTAAAAGTTTTGGCGATGATATGCTCAGTCTTTACGATATAACAGTTTATCCTTTGCAGGGTGCCGATATTGACGGAGTCGTCATTAGAATGGATGACGTTACCGCAAGATCAAGAATGGAAGAGATGATGGTGCAGACCGAGAAGATGATGTCTGTTGGAGGTCTTGCAGCAGGAATGGCTCATGAAATTAATAATCCTCTTGGTGGGATATTACAGGGCGCACAGAATCTGGAGAGGCGGTTCAGCTCGGATATAAAGGCAAATATCAGAGCTGCCAAAGTTTCAGGATGCACAATGGAAAATCTCCAGAGCTATCTTAAAGAACGCAGGATTCCGGGCATTATTGATGGCATTAAGGAAGCCGGGATGCGCGCTTCAAGCATTGTTTCCAATATGCTTGAGTTCAGCAAGCCGGGGCGTGATGTCACCGGAACGGTCAATCTTGCAGATATAATAAATAATTCTCTGGAACTGGCCACCAAAGATTATGATCTGAAAAAGAAATATGATTTTCTGCATGTTAAGATTGTCAGGGAATTCGATCCTGATCTTCCGCAGATTATCTGTTCAAGAACAGAAATAGAACAGGTTCTTTTCAACCTGTTTAAGAATGCTGCTCAGGCTATGTCTGAACATGGTTATCAGGGAGACGATCCGACTATTTATGTGCGGACAAGAAAGATGAAAACCGGAGTTGCCGTGGAAGTCGAGGATAATGGTCCGGGTATTTCACAGGAAGCCCGGCGCAGAGTTTTTGAACCATTTTATACCACCAAGTCTACAGAAAGCGGGACAGGGCTGGGGCTTTCTGTCTCCTACTTTATTATAACACAAAATCATGGTGGTACATTTATTGTTGATTCAAAAAAAGGTGTAGGGGCTAAATTTACTTTTACTTTGCCCATAAAAAATAGTTAACCGTTTTATATAGGTCTCACCGTTACATCGCTAATTATGTATTTATGCTCAAAAGGTTCCACCTGTATAAAAATTAAAATATGTTTCCATAATTTTTGAGTCCAATATTTTTATACAACTTTATCAATGCATTCTTGAATGTATATAACCATTTCTTTTAAAGTTGATTATTCTCTATTCTTGCAATATCAGAATGGAAAATATTTTAGACATTTTTGGAGAGTCAATGGGTTATATTATTACTGACCTGACTAGATTTAAGGATAGCGAAGAAGTCTGCATCGCTGTTATCGGAATGGAAGACGGAATATGCAGACGACCATTACCTTATAAGAACAGGGACGATGTTAAAGAACTGAACCTTACTCCCGGTAAGCCGTTTCATGCCGAAATGGTCAAGCTGACAGATTTGAGCGGCCCTCATACCGAGGATTGTAACTTTCATAATCTTGAGTGGCTTGATCTGGCTGAAGAAAACGTATTCAGGTCTATTCTGTCAGGATCAGCTTATGATTCTGTTAAAAGCGGATTTGCAGGAAAAGTTGATCCGCAGACCAGATGTGTGGGAACGGACAGTTTTCCAGACTCTTCAATAATTACGGTCCGCGTTAAACCGGAAGATGTCTCTTTTTCGTTTGTTGAGGCTGAAGAAAAGAAAATGAGAGTTTCGCTGGTTGACAGCTCCGGTGATAGATACCGGCGTTTGCCTGTTGCTGATTTGTTCTTTTACAATCTGGCTACTGAATATGACAACAGAGGGGCTATCCAGGAACTCATGGATTACATCAGCAAATGTGAAGAAGTCTTTTTCAGAGTCGGCCTTGGGCGTCTGCATGAGTCCGCAAGCGGTAAAAAAGGCTACTGGGTTCAGGTTAACGGTATTTATACTTTTCCGGGATATTATGATTTGATGAATTTTAAATAAATCAGGGTTTCATATAAATAAAAAAAGGCCGTCTCAGTGAGGCGGCCTTTTTTATTTAATAATATTCTAGATGCTTACAGGATCAGGAACTTTTTTACCGATGAACCTTACTGTTGCGATGATCGCAACAATACTCAGAGGGAGTACTATGGTCATGGGTAATCCCAGACCTGCCGGAATGTATCCGAATACAATTGAAATGAAAGCAACCGGTAAAGCGTATCCCAGCTGTGTTTTTGTATGGTCTATATGGTCACAGGCTGATCCCATTGATGACAGGATTGTCGTGTCTGAAATAGGAGAGCAGTGGTCGCCGAAAATAGCACCGGTCAGCACTGATCCTATGCTCAGAAGGACAAAAGATTGTGAGCTGTCGAGGGCAAAAGCAAGCGGGATGCAAAGCGGCATAAGTATGCCCATTGTTCCGTATGAAGTTCCTGTCGCAAATGAGACTATCGATCCCATTACAAAAATGATCGAAGGCAGCATGAACGGTGGAATTGAATTTGAGAGGACACTTACAAGGTAAGTTGCGGTCCCGAGTTCTTTAATTATTCCGGAAAGCGACCACGCCAGAAGAAGAATTACAGCAGTAATATTAAGTGATTTGATACCCTGCACCCAGATAGAGACGGCTTCGTCTATTTTAAGGATTTTTTTACCTATCGCCATGGCCATTGCGATCATGCCGGAAATAAGAGCAGCCTGAAAAAGAACAACAGAAGCGTCGGAAGCACCAAATGCAAGCCTGATTGCTTCAAATGAAAGCGGCGAATTATTGAAAAGAGTGATCTGGGCCTGATTTGTGCCATCCATTATGGAATGGTAGCCATTGAAATAAAATCCCAGAAAAGCGGCTACAATCAGTGAGCCGATTGGAATAATTGCATTCCATATTGAAAGTTTTATATCGTCTGAGGGTTCCAGTTCAGTTGCTTCATCCGCAACCATCGGGTTGGCATTATCATCAATTACTTTGCCTGTTGTTCTGGCTCTTTTTTCAGCTTTGAGCATCGGCCCGAATTCACGCATAAACCCGATTGTGCAAAGAATGAATACGAGTATCAGAATATTATAAAAGCGGTAGGGGATTGTCTCAACGAAAGCTCCGTAGGCATTTATGTCCATACCGATGCCGTTTAAACCGTCCCTGATAAGGCCGACCTCATAAGCTACCCATGTGGATATCAGGGCGATACCGGCAATCGGTGCTGCTGTTGCATCAATGATGAAGGCAAGTTTTTCTCTGGAAACACTCATTCTGTCGGTAACAGGGCGCATAATCGGGCCGACAGTAAGGGAGTTTGCATAGTCGTCAAAAAAGATGAGCAGGCCCATAATCCAGGTGACAAGCTGGGAGCTTTTAGGACTGCGGGCACGTTTGGCCAAGGCATCAGCAATTGCTTTTGCGCCGCCCATTTTGGAAACAAGTGCGATCAAACCTCCAATGGCCAGACACTGCAGGATAATACCTGCATTCCACGGATCGGCGAGTGAGTGCAGGATTTCATTTGAAAGCCTTAGAAATCCATCTACAATACCGTCGTAAACAGCAAATCCTTTAACTTCGAGCATGAATGCTCCTGAAAAAACTCCCAGAAACAGTGAAAGGATTACATTTTTGGTTGCAAAAGCAAGCACAATGGCAACAACCGGTGGTATCAGTGTCATCAAGCCGAATCTGGCTGCATTTGCGGGGCCCAGGCTTGAGTCCGCAGCAAAGGCTGTTTGAGCAGTAAGCACGAACATTGCTGTGAAAAATAACAAGCCTCTAGTGGATCGCATAAAAATCTCCCTTTTATTTAATTTTGTTCACAATAATTATGGTAGAAATCGACTTTTAGAGCAAAAAAATGATATTTGCAATATTGTTAAGAAGTAATAATTCAAAATTGAAGATTATCATTTTACAATGATTTGACAGGATAAATATTCTTTAAATATTTAAAATGAATATGGCGTGATTATGTTTTCAATTAAAATGTCTCATTGTCCCTTGTTACATTTTGCGCTATAGATTCCGTAAAAATTATTTTTTCCAAAAAAACGAGTGCAAACCCGTAAAACAATTACAAGGAAAACTGATGCTTTCTAAGAATGCTGCGCTGAAAAAAATATTTGATGCCGGAATTTCTGATCTTGAGAAATTCGAGGAGCTTTCGCAGTCCAGAATTTTACAGGGAATTGAAGACGGAACCATGGTTCTGCTCGGTAACCCAAATCATCCAAACGTAACTCCCACTCTTATCGGTCAACCCGCTAAAGTTAAGGTCAATGCTAATATCGGAACATCTCCTTTCAAAAATGATGTTGAAAAAGAGATGAAAAAGCTTGAAGCCGCTCAGGGTGCAGGAGCACATGCGGTTATGGACCTTTCAACTGCCGGTGATCTGGATAAGATTCGTACTGATATGCTGACCAAATGTCCTCTGCCTCTCGGTACTGTGCCCATTTATGCAATGGCTCAGCAGTATGTGGCCCGGGACGAAGACCCGGCTGGTTTTACCATAGAGGAGCTGCTCAAAGAGATAGAGAAGGAAGCTGAACAGGGTGTTGATTTCATGACCCTGCATTGCGGCCTTACCCGTCGCGGTGCCGAGTGGGCAACATCAGGTGATCGTGTGCTTGGTATTGTTTCCCGTGGTGGTTCTATTCTGGCCCGCTGGATGCGTGACCATGATGCTGAAAATCCGCTGCTCACCAATTATGAAAGAATTCTGGAAATATGCCTCAAGCATAACGTAACCATCAGTCTTGGTGACGGTCTCAGACCCGGAGCCGGAGCAGATGCCGGAGACGCCGCACAGTGGGAAGAAGTTCTCATGCTTGGTGAACTTGCAAAACGCTCAAGGGAATACGGTGTTCAGACCATGATCGAAGGTCCGGGACATGTTCCCCTTAACCTTGTTGAGTCCCAGATTCGCGGAATCAAAAAAGCCACCCATAACGCTCCGCTTTATGTACTCGGACCTCTGGTGACTGACAGTGCTCCCGGATATGACCATATCGCAGGTGCTATCGGCGGAGCTGTTGCCGTAATGAACGGTGTTGATTTTCTCTGCTACCTGACCCCTGCTGAACATCTTACCCTTCCTGAGATTGATGATGTCTGGAATGGTGTTAAGGCTTCACTCGTTGCTGCTCAGTGCGGTGAAGTAGGTATGTGTCGCGAAAGTGCTGTCAACCGTGACTATGAAATGTCCAAAGCCCGCATGGCTCTTGACTGGGATCGCATTGCTGAGCTTGCAATTGATCCTGCTCTGGCATGCAATCGCAGAAAAGATCATAAAGATGAAAAAGAATGCGCTATGTGCGGAAAATTCTGCGCTGTAAGGATGCTTTCGGAATAATTGATTTAAATCTTAATGATTTTAAATATGGCCCTGCCGCACCCTGACTGGTGTGGCAGGGCTTTTTTGGTTATAAGATTTATATAAAAAAGTGCAGGTAGAAATTATGTTGAAATATGTGCGTGACCCCATGAGTGGTCTGACCCATTTTATAGGTTTTCTTCTAGCAATAACCGGTCTTGTTTTTTTACTCTTAAGGGCTGTGAATCCTGTCAGGGTTCCCCTTGTAGTAACTTTTTCCGTTTTTGGCGGATTCATGATTCTGCTGTTTCTGGCCAGTACTCTCTATCACTGGCTGCCGCTTTCGGAAAAAGGTGTAAGATGTCTGCGTAGAATCGATCATTGCATGATCTTTTTATACATAGCGGCAACTTACACTCCTATATGTGTAATTGCCCTAAATGGCGGATGGGGTTGGTCTCTGTTCGGTTGTGTCTGGGGAATTGCTTTAGGTGGAGTTCTGCTGAAAATTTTCTGGCTTGGTGCTCCGCGCTGGATATCAACTTCCATATACCTCGGTATGGGCTGGCTGGTTGTTGTGGGTATATGGCCTCTGGTGCAGTCCTTACAGACCGGTGCACTCTTATGGCTTCTGGCAGGCGGGCTGATATATTCGGCAGGGGCAGTGATATACGCTTTGAAGAAACCTGATCCGTGGCCCGGTGTTTTCGGTTTTCATGAAATTTTTCATCTTTTTGTGATGGCCGGCAGTTTCTGTCATTTCTGGGTGATGTTTGAATATGTGGCAAAGTTGGGATGGAGCTAAAGGCGGGGGATAATGGAAGGCGACAATTACCGCTCTCTGTTTTTTATTTTGTCAGCTCTTGCAGTCTGTTGTGCTGAGCTTTTAGCTCCACGCAGAGATGGAAACAAAAGCAGGCTTAAACGCTGGCCGGTTAATTTTGGAATCGTTTTTATCGGGGCTCTGCTGTGCCGTATTGTCCTTCCTATTCTGCCAGTCGGGCTCGCGGTTGAATTGAATTCAAATCACTGGGGTGTGTTGCCAGCCTCACATATTGGAAGACCTTATGATTTTATCATCTCAATAGTTGTTTTTGATTTGGCAATATATTTTCAGCACCGGGCTTTTCATCATTTTAAAATATTATGGATGCTTCATCGTACACACCATGCTGACACGGTTTATGATTTTTCAACAGGTATAAGATTCCACCCCTTTGAAATTTTACTTTCAACTTTCTGGAAAATGCTGCTTGTTTTTATTCTCGGGCCACCAGCATCTGCTGTCCTTGTTTTTGAAATAATTCTCAATTCTCTGGCTATGTTTAATCATGCAAATTTTAAACTGCCTTTGAAGTTTGATTCATTCCTGCGACTTTTTATTGTTACACCGGACACACATCGAGTTCATCATTCTGTTTATTTCAAGGAGAATAACAGTAACTTCGGCTTTAATGTCCCTTGGTGGGACAGACTTTTTAAAACCTATATTCCGCAACCTGAAGACGGGCACGAGAATATGAAAATCGGGCTTAATATTTTTCGCTCTCCAGAATATTTTTCCTTTTATAAAGTTATTTTAACCCCATTCATCAAGCCATAATCCTTTTTTAAATTTAATTTTTAAATCTGAATCCGCTGTTTTCAGCGGATTTTTTTGTATTTCTTTCACTGGCGGACATGACTCGGCTGTTTCGTGTCCGCTGTAATTCGTATTCTCTTTTTCAGAGGGGGAGGGAAAGTTTATTTTAAGGGAGTGGAAATGAATGATTCAGGTTTTACAGATGAGGACAGCATTGAGGAAAAAGCTATTCTTGATCAGCAGAAGCTGGAAACAGAGCAGTTTCTGGGAGATGTGAGAAAAACTTTTGGTTCCGCTCATGGGAAAAGAATTTTTACCTTTTTGCTGGAACAGGGAATGGTTTCCAGTCCGCTTTATGGTGAAAGTTCAAAAATGATCCGGAATGTGGCTGTTCATGATTTTGTAATTGAAAATGTGCTTGGCCCGGTACTTACGGCTGATGAAGAAATTTATCTTTCAATAGTCAGGTCCAGAGCAGAGCAGTTAAGGAAAAAGGAGGATGATGATGGAAAAACGGTTAAGTAGCACCGAAGCTGCGGCTGATTCACAGATTCCAGCTGAAAGCGGTTACTCCGCGAACAATTCTCAAGCAGGGTCTGAGGGTAACCTTCAGGCAACAGATGTTTCTAAAAATGTTGAGGCTCCGCTTTCTAAAACGGACAGTGCCGCCGCTTCAAATGATGATACTGAGTCAGCAAAAAGTCTGCTCTCAGTTTCAGGAAAGAAAGGAGCTGATACGGAAACAGCTATTATGGTTATTCCTGACAGTCCTGACGGTTATGAATTTATTTACGCAAAAGAAGTAAGCATTGACCCTGAGCTTGAAGGCAGTTTCAAAGACTTTGCCCATCAGAATGGAATAAATGCCGATCTTGCTCAGAAACTGGTTGATTTCAATTGCGAATCTGTTCGCCTGCAACAAAACAGAATGGCTGAGCAGGGCCGAAAATGGGGTGATGAAGTTAAAAAAATGCCGGGCTGGCAGGGCCGGGCATTTAATGAAAAGTTAAATGTGGCACACACTGCTGTCGGCAGATTTGTACCTGATGAGGTTGCGGAACTGCTTGATGTAACAGGTTATGGAAATCATCCTGCGGTTGTGAAAATGTTTTATGAAATCGGTAAAAACATGTCTGAAGATCATTATGTTGATGCTCCTGCCGTGGTTTCCAAACGTGACCCCGCATCCATTCTGTATCCTAATCAGGGTTTGTACTGATCTGAAATAGCGCTTTTTTCAGGCTGTGCAGTTAGTTAACTTGAAATAAATTTTATGCCTTAAATTCAGAGTGCCTTGAGCGCCGTGGACCGAGAGTCTTTGAAAGACCGAAACTTATGGGGCTTATACATGGCAACACTTGGTAACACCGCTTACACTCTTTCGGACTGGGCAAACAGAATAGATCCTTCCGGATCTGTAAGAACAGTTGTTGAGCTGCTTTCGGAAACAAATGAAATTCTTCAGGATGCAGCATGGGTTGAGGGGAACCTTCCTACCGGACATAGAACTACTGTCCGCACTGATCTGCCTTCTGTCAGCTGGAGAAAACTCAATTATGGAATCAAACCCAGCAAGTCACGCACCAAACAGGTGGATGATGTCTGCGGTATGCTGGAATCTTATGCTGAAATAGACAAAGCTCTTGCTGATCTTAACGGCAATACCGCAACCTTCCGTATGTCCGAGGATCGTGCATTTCTGGAAGCTATGAATCAGGAATTCGCAGACACCTTTATTTATGGTGATACTGATCTTGAGCCGGAAAAATTCCTTGGCCTTGCTCCAAGGTTCAGCTCCGTTGAAAATGAGAATGTTATTGATTTCGGAGGAGCCGGAGACAGTTGTACTTCAATCTGGATTGTCTGCTGGTCTGATCAGACTGTTCATTTCACCTTTCCGAAAGGTTCAAGCGGTGGTGTCTCCCATAACGATCTTGGCGAAGTTACCTTGGAGGACAGCAACGGCGGACGTTATCAGGGTTACAGAACTCATTACAAATGGACTCCCGGTCTGGTGGTCCGCGACTGGCGCTATGTGGCCCGCATCGGTTCCATTGATACCGCTAATTTTGGTCAGGGATCAATCCGCAGGGCTTTGATAACCGGACTTAACAAAATACCCAACACCTCAATGGGCAAAACCGTCATCTACTGCAACAGATCCATTAAAACTCAGCTCGATATAGAAGCCTCAGATAAAAACGATACCATGCTCAGAACCGAAAGCTGGGAAGGCCGTCCTGTAACAACCTTCTGGGGCTTCCCCATTCGTTGTGTGGATGCTCTCCATAATACAGAAGTAGCAATCTAAATAAGTTGTTTTTATTCAGCAGAACAGCAGCTCTTTCACGTTTTTAAAAATATAAATTAATGGAGATATTTGATGTATATAGATTATGAAAACTGCTTTTGTGAAAAGCAGCCTATTGTTTCCAATGCCGTATCTACAAATGTCTTGAATGTCGGCAGGGATTGCGGCTGTGGTAATACCGTAAAGGTAAAGGTCATTGTTGACGGCGAAGATTTCGCCGGACTTTCCGGTCTTCGCGTGGCTCTTCAGGCTTCTGAGGATGATGATTTCTCTCTTTTTGAAACCCTGTATGAATCTGGATCAATTCCGGTTGCTTCACTTGTTCGTGGTTACACTTTTCCTCTGCCTTCACTGCCGGACAGGCATCCCGGATTTTTACGCCTTAATTTTACTGTCAGCGGGGGGGATGCAACCTCGGGAAAAGTCAGCGGTTATATCATCATGGATGACCAGACAAACCGTTAAGAAATGATAATGTGACGGTTTCGGTATTTATCCGAAACCGTCACGTATTTGAAAGGAGCTGTATGTCTGTTTCCGAAGTAACTATATGCAACCTCGCATTAAGGAAGCTTGGCGCAAAGCTGATAGAATCCCTTGATGATATCTCACAGGAAGCTTTGACCTGTAATCTGATGTACGGGCATGTGCGGGATACGGTCTTACGTGAGTATCCTTGGAATTTTGCAGCATCAAGATCAAGGCTGGCCAGACTTTCAGATAAACCTGTTTTCGGATTCCGTTTTCAGTATCAGAAACCCCCGGACTGTCTGCATATCAGGCAGCTCAATGAATCCGGTGATCCCTTTGTTGTTGAGGGAGACAGGGTGCTTACCAATAGTGATGAAGCCTATGCAGTTTATACCTCCCGTGTAATTAATCCGGCTTTGTTTGATCCATGCTTTGTTATGGCTTTTGCCGCACGGCTTGCAGCGGAAATAGCTGATGACATTACGGGGTCAAATTCAAGGGTCAAGGAAATGTGGACATTGTATCTTAATACCCTCCAATCTGCGAGGCTTGCTGATTCTTCAGAAGGACATGAGGATATTGTGTCCGATGAACCGTGGCTTGAGGCAAGAGGACTGCCTCAGGATAATTTTTTGAATCTATGGAGATAACAGATGCCGGTCCCGTTAATAATGACAAATTTCAGTGCCGGTGAACTTTCTCCCAGACTCGGGGGACGTGTTGATCTTGCAAAATATTCAAACGGTCTGAGTCTGCTGGAGAACATGTTTATACATCCGCATGGCGGAGCTTCACGGCGAAGTGGATTCCGTTTTATTCGTGAAGTCATAGGAAGGAATATTCTTTCCGGGACAATTGTTTTTGATTCCGACTCATGGAGTCTGGATAAGGGGTGGAGTGTTGTTCAAGGCTGCTTATCCTGTGATGGCTCTCAGGAGGATATGAGTCTTGCATCATGCCTCCTGCCGCTGGAAGAAAAGGTTTATGAGGCCGTGTTTGAAATCAGGGATTATGTGCAAGGCTCACTCTCTGTCTCATGCGGTAGTTTTCAAAGCCTGAATGTAGAATCTAACGGATCGTTCAGGGTGGAGTTTGAAGGAGGGTCCGATAAATTTGAATTAACTGCTGATCAGGATTTTTGTGGAGTTGTTTCAGGTCTTGAGCTGAGATGTCTTAATCCCAAAGTAAAACTAATTCCTTTTGAATTTTCAACTGAGCAGGCTTATGTCCTTGAATTTACAGATAAGAATATCCGTATTTACAAGGATGGCGGTATTGTTGTCGATGAAAATGATTGCCCTGTTGAAATAGAGTCACCGTATAGAAGCAGTGATCTGGAAAAGCTTCATTTTACCCAGTCTGCCGATGTCATGTACTTAGTACATCCTGAAGTTCAACCTTATAAGCTTTCCAGATCGTCACATGTGGATTGGGCTATGGAGATTGTTGAATTTCTCTCTCCACCCGAAGAATGGAACAGCACACTTGGCTATCCTTCATGTGTTACTTTTTTTGAAGAGAGACTTTGTTTTGCCGCCAGTCCCAAAAGACCGCAGACAATATGGATGAGCCGCAGTGGTAAATATGAAGATTTCGGAGTTTCAGAAGATGTAGTGGATGACGATGCCTGCACTTATACTCTGTCGGCCGATCAGGTTAATGCCATCTGCTGGATGGTGAGTTCCAAAAAGTTGATTATAGGTACTTCCGGCGGTGAATGGTGGCTTTCCGGTGGCTCCGGTAGTGATATGGTCACCCCGAATTCGGTTATGGTCAGGCGTGAGACTACCCATGGTTCCGCGCCTGTTACTCCTGTTGTTGTCGGTTCCATTATTCTGTTTCTGCAACGTGAAAAGAAAACAGTGCGCGAACTTTCGTATTCATTTGAAACTGATGGATACGTCGCTCCTGATCTGACCATCCTTGCCGAGCATCTGACCCGTACAAATTCCATTGTGCAATGGGCTTATCAGCAATGCCCTGATTCAATCGTCTGGATGGTTCGTGACGATGGTCTTCTTCTTGGAATGACATATCAGCGGGAACATGACGTTGTCGGATTTCATCATCATAAGACAAAGGGAAAATTTACTTCTGTCTGTGTGATTCCGGGGACTGGACAGGAAGAATTGTGGGTTTCGGTTACGAGAAAAATCAACGGGGTTGAGCGTTGTTATATTGAAAAAATGGAGGATGAGTTCAACGGAGTTGATTCTCGGCAGGCTTTTTTTGTTGATTCCGGATTATCTTATAATCATGAGTCTCCAGCCTGTGTTTTTTACGGATTGGATCATCTTGAAGGGAGCATGGTTTCCATTCTTGCCGACGGGGCGGTAAGGCCTGATCAGGTTGTTGAAAATGGAAGAATAAAACTTGATATACCCGCCTGTAATGTCAGTGCCGGACTCGCCTATACTTCGGATATGAAAACATTGCGCCTTGAGGGTGGCTCTTCATACGGAACAGCACAGGGGCAGTTGAAGAGAATATCCCATGTTATTGTCAGACTCTTTGAATCTTTAGGTTTTCAGGCCGGTTATGATGGGGAGCACCTGGAGCGCGCTCCTTTCAGGTCCTCTGCTGATAAACTTGGAAAAGCTCCGGGACTTTACAGTGGGGACTATGAGATCAAATTCAATCGCGGTTATGACCGGGACGGCCAGATTTTTATCCGTCAGGACCAACCTCTGCCGCTAACCGTTCTGGCTCTTATTCCCAAGGTTTCGGTGTTTCAATGATCAATTTTCAGGAATCCGTAACTGGAAAAATTAAAATCAGAATACCGGAACTGGAGGATATTGATCATATAATTTCAGAACTCAGAGCTTCTGATAAGCGTGATCTGGAGACAATAAGAGCGGATCAGCCCATCGCAGAAGTCATTTTTAATGATGTTATCCAGTCAAAGGTGGTCCTTTGCCTCTATGTGAATGATGCGCCGTGCCTTGTTTTCGGAATTATTCAGCTCTGTGACGGCGTTGGTGTTCCATGGATGGTTTCTTCAGCAGAAGTGGAAAATCACAGTATAAGTCTTGCCCGGATATCAAAACGGTTACTTAAGATTGTTCAATATGAATTTCCTGTTCTTGTAACTTGGATCAGCAAAGATAATCAGCGCAGTCTTTCATGGCATCGCTGGTGTGGTTTTCATTTTTCCGGGACACATAAAATCAGATCAGGTGTTTTTATTAAAGCCGTAAAAAAGGCGGAATCAGTTCAAAAATAAAGGAGGTAACGGTGGCTTCAGGTGTTTTCGGGGCATTGGGCATGGCTACTTATATAGGGACCTCGGCGGTGAATTATCTGAGCAGCACTGCCCGGATAGATCAGAATGCTGCATTGGCAAGACAGGCTGCCAATAATGCTCTGATTGAAGGGCAGTATCGGCAGCAGATAGGTTATAGGAATGCCGAGGCCATAAGGGTTAAAGCTGAGTCCAAAGTTGCTGATTTAAAACGGGAGCTTTACAGGGCCAAGCACAGTCTTGGGAATTATTCCGGTGTTTCATCTGATTCCGGATCTCTGCTGGATTCCAGAAATGCAATGGATCGTCAGGAAAAGATAGATGAAAAACTGATTCTTTATGATGCTGAAATCGATGCCGATAACAGTATTGAGCAGGGAGATCTGGCGTTATGGCGGGCTTCAGGAAGTTCTGGGATTTCTCTTAAACACAGCTACTACAACTCATATAACGGCAGTGTTGAAAGTGCCGGCTCCATGCTTACCGATGCGCAGAGACTCGGTTCCGGCTTGTTGCGATAACAACATTTTACTGTCCTTAATTTAAAAATTCAAACGACTACAATATAGGAATATCAGTTCCGTTTGGTAGACTGATTTCAAGGGGTTTTCAGATGACTGTAGTTTCCAATGCCAGTCCTGTTACATATGTTGGAGACGGTAAGCAGGACTTGTTTTTTTATTCTTTTAAAATTTTTAGCAGCAGTGAGATCGGGGCGGTTATCAGTGATGGCAGCAGTGAACAGACTGAATTGATTCATGGCTCAGATTTTCAAGTTGAATCCGGTATAGGGGATGAGTTTGGCGGGGTTATCCGTTATCCCATCAACGGTAAACCTTTGCCTGAGGGCAAAAAGATAACTTTATACCGGAAAATTGGATTCACTCAGGGGCTTGAACTTGTAGAGAACGATTCATTTTCAGCCGGGCTGCTTAATGAGGCCTTTGACAGATCTGTTATGCGTGATCAGCAGCTTCAGGAGCAACTTTCGAGAACTTTTATGTACGACATTTCAACTCCGGAAGAGGAGCGTTTGTCTCCGCAGCAGTTTCTGCAGGAGACTGTTAAGAATCGGGACAAGGTTGAAGCTGCTTTAAGTGAGTCATTACAGGCCCGTGATATTTCCAAGGCTTATAAAAAATCTGCTGGAGAATTCTGCCTTGCCGCGGAAGAGGCCAGAAAAGAGGCTGAAGCTGCCCGAGATTCAGCTCTGCGCATCGCAACTGAAAATTATACTATTGATCCGCCATTTCTGGTGGCAAGTTCTTCTGCTCCTGAAGGCCATGTGTATCCCGTGAAGATTATGAACTGGAATGACGGGCAGGATTATGTTGTCACTGTTTCAGGAGGCTCTTTTTCAAGAGTAGACTCCATTATTTTATGGACTCTGCCAAAAGTCGACGGAGATACGCTTCACAGGATTTATGTTTATACGACCAAAGCCGGGTATCTAAGATCAGCTGACAGTGAGTTTACTGTCAATGTGCTTGAAGTTCCTGTTCAAGACGGCCCCGTAATGGTTTTTGATGATGAATCCGGCTGGGATAATTTGACCGGAGATTGGAAAATAAATCCGCCTTCTCATAGTGTGAGTGCTGATAATGATAACCAGATTTTAAGTGCTCGAATGGAAATTAAGCAGATTTCAGGACGCATTGATCATGACAGGTACAGCCGTTTCGGTTTTAGTTCCGTAAGTCCGCTTAATGTCGGGGATAGCCTGATAACAGACTGCGGAGAGTGTTCTATTGATGGTTCATGGAAAGTAGGTGGTGAAGAGGTTAATTATCTTCCTGTTATGGATGATTTTACCCGCTGCGGCTTCAGTGTGACTTCTTCTACTGAAAACATCTATGGTCATGAAGTCTGGAAAATTTTTGATGGTCTTATTGATGAATCTGAGCAATCGGCTGATAAATTCCATTCTTTTCAGGCGGCAGTATTACCGGTGGCTATTACAATTTCCGGACCTTTTTTATACCCTATAACTAAGTATTCAATAACATCTAGAAAAATACTCTGGTCTGATCAGGAAACAGCTGACATTGTAGCTAAACGTGCTCCCCGCAATTTTACGTTATCCGGTTATAATGGAAATGAGTGGGTGGAGCTTGATTCTCAGCAAGAAATAAGTGGATGGGCAGCAGGGCATAGTAAGACGTTTAGTTTTAGTAATGACATAATTTATCAAAAATACCGGCTTGTAGTATCAGCAGTTGAAAATATGGGATCGGTACTTGATATAGGCATGCTTCAGCTTATTGCGGCTGACTCACCTAATATATCATATTACAGCTTTGCCTCCGCCGGTTTTGAAACAGCTCCGGAAACAGTTTTTAAGAAACAGGACGTTTTAATGAAGCTGGGATATGGGGCAACTGGAGAAAAAATCTATCCTGAAAAATCTCTGATGCTCGGTGAAGGCTCAACAACTTCAAAGATAGTAATAAAATCACCCGTATCAATGAAGAATATAATTTGTTTTCCCGGAGGATTTCATAATGAGCTTCTATGTGACGGGGTTGTTGTAAAAATTGTTTCTGCCGACGAAGTTGCTAATAATGACAGAACATTCAGCACTTCTGTTTTTCTGGAGCAGCCGCTTTCGTCAGTTCCTACTGAAATTGCTATTGCTGATCGTTTTACCGAAGTCCCGGAATCTTATAACTTTGCGGTGTCAGATGATAAACTCATAATTTCTACTAATGAAATAGCACTCCCAGCGGATACAGCTATAAGAAGACTGGCAATGGAAATTCTTGCTCCTGCTGAAAAGTTTGAATCCGGTAAAATATTTATTAAGGAGAAACCATAATGGGCTTAACGAAGCATATTGTTGAAAGAAAAGCAGGAGTATGTATTCACCGTGAGGTTCCAGAAGTCCGTTCTGCAGAACAGTTTCTGACCTGCAAAGTCAGTTCTGATACTCGGACAGCTTTTCGTAATGTCTGCGTAAATGGCGGAGCAGGCCCGGAAGACTATAGACGATGTTTTTCAGCTCTGCTGGGTAAGGACGTGGTGGATGAAATTTTGCTAGAGTCTTAGCAGTAACGTTCCCTTTCAAGATTAAAAGCCCTTGTATGCAAGTCATACAGGGGCTTTGTGATTGATATCCCCATATTTTCTGATGTGTTCTTTAAATTAAGAATAATTAATTGCTTAGACGCTAAAATAAAAACAATTTAAATTATTTCAGGCTTTGCATGATTATAATATTCTCCATGCTTGCCTTCTTGTTGATGCCAATATATTTTCCTTGCCTACATTTAATTTTTTTGAATTTCCGGATCTGTCTATGACTTCAAAATTTTATGAAAACTGGATTGCAAGCGAGCTGGAATCACTCGAAGCCAATAATATGCTGCGCGGGATTCCTGATATTGATTTCGGGGCCGATAAGTATCTCAACTTCAAGGGAAGAGAGCTTATTAATCTGGCCTCTAATGACTATCTGGGATTATCAGGAAAAAATGAACTTAGAGACGGGGCAATAAAAGCTGTAGAGACTTATGGTTGCGGATCGGCTGCTTCCAGGCTGGTAACAGGAAATTTTGCTATTTATGACCAGCTGGAATCAAAGGTTGCAGAATTCAATAATAAGGATGCATCAATCTTTTTTCCGGCCGGATATTCTGCAAATCTCGCGATAATGGATACCTTTGCCGACAGACATACAATAGTTTTTTCTGATCGTCTTAACCATGCAAGTATCCTGGATGGAATTCGTCTTTCAGGAGCCAGACAGGTTCGTTATCGCCATAATGATATGGTTCATCTAAGAAAAATGGTGGACAAGTATTCTGATATTTCCAGAAAAATACTTGTAACTGATACAATTTTCAGCATGGACGGTGATCTGGCTCATCTTGAGGAGATAGTTCAGATCTGTTCTGAAAATGATATATTTCTTGTGATTGACGAAGCTCATGCAGATGGCGTTTTCGGCGATGGTCGAGGTCTGGCCGGACAATATGGTCTGGAGGATGAAGTTGATCTGCATATGGGAGCTTTTTCAAA
Organism: Maridesulfovibrio bastinii DSM 16055; assembly: GCF_000429985.1. NCBI lineage: Bacteria > Pseudomonadati > Thermodesulfobacteriota > Desulfovibrionia > Desulfovibrionales > Desulfovibrionaceae > Maridesulfovibrio > Maridesulfovibrio bastinii. Next base: position 72,590 of record NZ_KE387014.1, on the reverse strand, counting down.
GTCATTCGGATCACTCGGAGGGTATGTTGCCGGAAAAGCAGAGTCCATATCTCTCTTGAGAAATTATGGCAGGTCGTTCGTTTTTACAACAGCTCTTCCACCTGCGGTGATCGGGGCTAATCTGGCTTCGCTTGAATATGTTTCCACACATCCGGAGAGAGGCAGAAATTTGTTGGCTGCTGCTGCGGAGTTGCGCAAATTTTTAAAAGGATTAGGTTTTGATACAGGTTGCTCACAGAGCCAGATAATTCCTGTTATTCTTGGTGAAAATACCACTGCTCTGGCCGCTAGAGATTTTCTGATAGACAAAGGTTTATATTGTGCGGCCATACGTCCGCCGACGGTTCCTCAGAATACGGCCAGACTCAGACTTTCAATAAGGGCTGATTTTAACAAAGATGATTTTGTAAAGATTAAAGATGCTTTTGCAGATCTGTCAGCGGAGCTTAGCAATTGAGTATAGTTTTTGTCGGAGGATGGGCTACAGTTCCCGGACAGTTCCCGTGGTTTGCTGAAAATTCAGAATTTATAGTTCCCTTTGCGGACTTCAATCCTTCAGACCTGCACAACAGGTTGATGGAAATTGCCGGTCGTAAAGAAGATAAAGTTCTACTGGGCTGGTCAACCGGAGCGCATATTCTGATTAAAGAGTGTGTTTCTGTTTTTTCTTCTTTTGATAAGGTTATACTTGTTTCTCCTTTTTTATCTTTTCTGGATTCATTTCCAGAGCGTGTTGTTGAGAGCATGATCAAAGGACTTTCTGATGATTTTGAAAGTGTTATCAGACAGTTTCATCTTAATTGCGGTGAAAGCTCAACTGTTTCTGCCAGTGGTTATAATTTAAGCGAACTTCGTAGCGGACTGAATTTTCTGATTGATTCAAAGATTAAGGAAATCGGATGTAAAGGAGAAAATCTGATTTTAATACGCGGAACAAAAGACAGAATAGTCAGGAAAAAGGCCTTTGAAAAAGTGCGCAATATGCTGCCCGAGGCAGAGGTCCTGACACCTTGCACAGGACATAAACCTGATGAATCTTTTCTTGTCTCTATGGTCGGGGGGCAATTGAAATGAAAAGTTTGATCAGGAGTTGTTTTGGAAGAGCTGCCGGAAGTTATTATGATGCCGCTTCGGTTCAAAAGGACGTTGCCCGGATTTGTGTTTTAAACTGTCCAGCAGCTCACTATGGTAATGTGCTTGATATCGGTTCCGGTGTGGGATTTGTTGCTGAAAATTTTAACGGTGATTTTTCCAGCACCAATTATTTTTCGCTTGATCTGACTCTGCCGATGCTTGTTGAACAGCAGAAACGTTTTATGTTTCCGGTTATGTTAGCTGCCGATGGAGAATATCTTCCATTTAGAAAAAAAAGCTTCGATCTCCTGCTCAGCTCATCCGCCATGCAGTGGTATATGAAACCTGAAATATCGATTCCTGAAACTTTGGAATTTCTAAAGCCGGGAGGATACTTTTCATTTTCTGTTTTCATCAAAGGAACGCTTGGGGAACTTGAAGACGTAAGCAGAAGAACTGGTTTCGGCAGAATGCATAAACTAGAAGATGAGCGGTTTTATTTAAATCTTTTTGAAGGAATAAAAAGTCTGGACTTCAGTCATGAGGTTAAAGATTTTGTAACCCTGCATCCCGGGGTTCGCGAATTTTTAAAGGCTCATAAAATGACCGGTGCCGGTGCTTCCAGCGAAAAAATGTGTTTCGGTAAGGAAAGTTACCGAAAATTTGTCAGCGAATATGAGAGATTATACAGTACAGATGGAATGATAAAGTCAACATTCAGGTCTTTATTTATATATGGTCGGAAAAAAGGTATTTAATCTGTCCTAATTTAAACACGGACAGTTCGTTTATTGATCCTTACAGGTTTTATTCAGGAGTGATGAAATGTTAGTAGGCGATTGGATGTCGACAGATGTTTATACATTGAAGCCGGATGAGATGGTTATAACCGCGATGGAAATGATGCGTGAAATAGGAATCAGACAGATTCCTGTGATAGAGTCATCCGGGCTGGTGGTCGGAATTGTAACCGACAGGGATATTCGTGATGCCATGCCTTCAAAATTTTTGCAGGGAGACAGCACCTTCGGTAAAAACGGACACGGACTTAATGATCTCAAAATCAGAGATATAATGAGCCATGATCCACTGGTTGTAACACCTGATACCTGTATGGAAGTAGCTGCAAAAATGCTGCTTGAAAGCCGTATCGGCGGTCTGCCTGTAATAGATGATATCGGTATTGTGGGAATTATTACCGCTGTTGATATTTTCAGATTTCTTACATCTGCTACAGGTGTGGATAAATCCGGTACACAGTTGTCATTTACTCTTGATGATACCGCTTCGGCGCTTAGTGAACTGCTCAATGACCTCTGGAGTAGAGGATTAAGAATTTCAACTATATTTACTTCATACGATGGTGTTGAAACAGGCCAGAGAAAGGTTTTTGTATGGATTCAGCGAATAGATGAGATGACTCTTGTTTCACTGGTAAAACACTTGAAACAGACATACAAACTGTCATATTATGTGCATCAGGAAGAAACATTCAAAGAATTTTAATTGTACAGATTAATTAAGATGGCTGGTAAGCTCCGCATTGTTCTGCATTGCGGAGTTTTTTTATTTAAAGCTATTATGAAAGAGTCGGTTCTATTTTTTTGGCCAGCTCGTACTGGTCTACTGAAATAATATTTAAAGTGAGCAGAGCTGAAAGCAGGTGCATATTTTTACTTTTGGCGTATTCTTTGGCTACTGACAGTTTATGAACATCAACACCTGTATTTTCAAGCAGCCAGTCTTCTATTGTGTGTACTTCTTTTTTCTTCTTTTCTGTCTGCTCAGAATAGAAATTTTTAAACTGTTCTTTTACGTTTGTAAGTTCTCTTTTGCTGGATTTACGTTCATTTTTTAAATTTTCCACTTCTTCATAAATTTGTTTTTCTTTTTCAATAAGGGAATTCTCTTTTGAATCGAATCCAGCGTTGATACTTTTACAGATGTAATATGTTATCAGGATTGTAACTATCGTTGATATTGCTATTTCTATCATTATTTTAAAAACTCAAATTGAATGTTTATTCCGAGAGATCCACAATATCCTTTCCTGATTTCAACGCATTTATTTTATCCTGCTGGGCATCAATGTCTTCTCGTATTCCATCTATTTCACCTCTTATCTTTTCAAGTGTTTTATCCATGTGCTTCTGTTTTAATTCAAAAGCTTTTACACGTTGTGCATACCTGGCCTGTCGGTTGGTGTATACCGAAAAGATAAAAAACGCAGCGATAATGGCAAGAATTGGAATGGTAATATATAGCATTGAAAATCCTAACTTTTTATTAATTTAATTATAAGTAAATTTGGCTGGACAATCAAGTGTCTATTTACGTTTTGCCAAGAGCTTGTGAAAATAATTTTTAAGTTTTCCAGCTGTCTGTTTATTAATTGAAGTACAATGTGATAATTATGTTCATTTTATTTATTTTGTGCTAAATTTATAATGACTCAATTTATTAAATGCTTTCATTGGGCATCTGAAATTTATTGCTGGGAAAGTTTAATAATTAGAGCAGCGGACTTTACAGGGGTAGGAGTGATGAAAAAAGCTATTTTATTATAGTCATATTTTAGCTGACACGGGTGAAACTGTGAAAAAGAAAGCAAACTTAAACAGCTCCACTGATAATTTTCATGATTTTGAGGGGTGCCGCAGCGAAGTTAAAAGTCTGACAAGTCAGATGAATGAGCTTCAGTCTAAACTTGTTGAGGCTGAAAAGGCTTCGTCCCTCGGTTCTCTTGTTGCCGGAGTAGCCCATGAAATCAACACCCCCATAGGAATTGGTGTTACCAGTATAACTTTTCTTGAAGAGCAGTTGCAGAGAATAGAAAAATTATATTTTTCAGGTGCGGTGAAGAAGTCTGATCTTGAACATTTTATTAGCTCTGGAAAAGAGGCCGTTGCTTCAACCCTTAATAATTTAAGGCGTGCTGCGGAACTTATCCGCAGCTTTAAGCAGGTTGCGGTAGACCAGACTTCGGGAGAAAAAAGGTCTTTTAATGTAAAAGAATATATTGATGAAATTTTATTGAGTCTTAAGCCCAAGTATAAGCGCACGGAACATAAGGTCGAAGTTACCGGAAAAGACGATATGGTCGTTACGAATTTCCCCGGTGCGCTGATGCAGGTTATTACTAATCTGGTTATGAATTCTCTGCTGCACGGCTTTGAAGATGTAGCTGCCGGGAATATTCTGATCAGTGTTGATATTCAAGGGGCTGATGCTGTAATTTTATATACTGATGATGGATGCGGTATGAATGCCGAAGTTAAAGAGAAAATATTCAATCCTTTCTTTACCACCAAAAAAGGTGAGGGTGGATCAGGGCTTGGCATGCACATTGTTGATAAGTTGGTAACTGGCAGGATGAAAGGTTCTATTGAATGTGAAAGCAGCCCCGGAGAGGGCGTTCGGTTTAAAATTATTATACCGGATATCGAGGATGATCATGCAGCATAGTAATGAATTTGCGGGCAGTGCTGATGACTATCTCTTTTTTGATGATGATAAATCTGATGAACTGTTTCGTTCCCCGGGAAAATGGCGTGTGCTTGTTGTTGATGATGAGCCTGATGTTCACTCTGTTACCAGGCTGGTTCTTTCAGATTATATTTTTGAGGGCAGACGTCTTGAATTTGTCAGTGTTTTCAGCGGAAAAGAAGCTCTTGATGTTTTGAGTGAGCAGCATGATTTTGCCGTAGTACTTCTGGATGTGGTTATGGAAACTGATTCCGCAGGGCTTGATGTAGCCAGACGTTTGCGTAACGAATTAAAAAACAGATTGATCCGCATAATTTTAAGAACCGGTCAACCCGGAGCAGCTCCTGAGCATAAAGTTATAATGGAGCTTGATATTAATGATTACAGACAGAAAACAGAACTGACTGCGCAGCGTCTTTCCACTTCCATCACCACTGCTTTGCGCTCTTACCGGGATTTAAAAAAGATTGAAGAGAACAGAATAAGGCTTGCCCGGCTGGCAATGTCTGTTGCCCACCAGATTCGTAATAGAACCATGAGTATCAGCGGGTTCGTCAGCCTTGCTGAACGTAAGCTGGATAAAGAATCAAAAATCAGGGAATATCTTAAAACTGTGACTGAAGAGGCCGCGCGACTGGAAGGTATGGTTGCCAGTGTGTCAGAATATGCCGCAATAGAGAATTCTTCACGCAGTGTTATAGGTATTTTTGAATCTATATCAGTAGAACTTGACAGACTTAATGCTTATGCCGATCTTCAGCATGTTAAATTTGATTTAAAATTTGATGGAAATGAAAAAAATATCTTAGTTAATTATGAATATTTTTGCAGAGCTGTGTTTGAACTTTGCAGAAATTGCATTGATTTTTCTTTTGATAATGCTGTGACAGTAACTGTATCTGTTAATTGTGATTCATGTAACTGTCACTTGTGCTTTTCAGATAATGCCAGAGGTATAGATAAAGAAGATCTTCCTTATATATACGATCCTTTTTATACAACTAAGACAGAAGGCGTAGGTATGGGGCTTAGTCTGGTGCAGCGTATAGCTGAAGAACATGGATGGGATATCGATATTGAAAGTGACAAGGGGAAGGGTACAAAGGTTTTTCTTGTGATTCCTGTTAGTTCAGGTGTGGATTCAGATGCTAAAATCAGTGGAAGGTGTGATTATGATAGCTGATGATTTTTTAGATGATGAACTCCTTTTTGCAGAAGAAGATACTAATACAGATGATCTTGAGCCGAGCAAAAAAAATAAATGGAAGCTTTTAATTGTTGATGATGAAAAAGATGTTCATAGCACAACAAGACTTGTTCTCAGTGATTTTACTTTTGAAGGTGCGGAAATAGAATTTCTGAGTGCATATTCTGCAAAAGAAGCAGAAGAATATTTAATCAAAAACCCGGATATAGCCGTTATTCTGCTTGATGTTGTTATGGAAACAACTCATGCCGGTCTGGAACTGGTTCATAAAATACGTAATGAAATGAACAACAGGGCTGTGCGTATAATTTTAAGGACGGGGCAGCCCGGTCAGGCTCCTGAGCGGAAGGTTATAGTGGAATACGATATTAACGACTATAAGCATAAAGCCGAGCTGACAGCCCAGCGTCTTTTTACGGCCGTACTCTCTGCGTTAAGATCGTACCGTGATATCGTTGTTATCGAGCAGAACAGAGCAGGGTTGAAACATATAATTGATGCTTCAAGAGATCTTTTCAAACAGCAGTCGCTTCGTAAACTTGCTCAGGGTGTTTTGACACAGGTCATTTCGCTGATGGGACTCAGAAATTCAATGTATATGCAGAGTAACGGGCTGGCGGTATCAAGTTCTGACGATGGTGGAGAAATGAAAATTATTGCCTCAACAGGTAAATATGCCGTCTGCCATGATTCAATTGCTGACTGCACTGAGCTGACTGCTGATGAAATTAAAATGTTTAATGAGGTTAAGGAAATAGAATCAGGAGCATTTATCGGTGATAATTATGTCGGATATCTTCCGACGATGCAATGCGGCAAGCACCTTCTTTATGTAGAAGGCTGCGGGGCCTTTAGAAGTGAGCAGGATGAAGACCTGCTGAGTATTTTTTCTAATAATGTCGGGGTGGCTTTCGACAATATTTATTTGAACAAGGAAATTATTGATACTCAGAAAGAAATTATAAGGATGCTCGGTGAAGTTGTGGAAAACCGATCCAAAGAAACCGCTTATCATGTTGTGCGTGTTTCGGAGTTTTCCAGAATTCTGGCTGTAGCTATGGGGCTTGATGAAAATTGCGTGGATGAAATTTATTATGCCTCTCCCATGCACGATGTGGGGAAAATAGGTATTCCTGATTCTATCCTTATGAAGCCGGGCAAGCTGACGACCGAAGAATTTGAAATTATGAAAACACACGCCGAAATAGGGCGTAATATCCTTGCTGGAAGTAAAAAAAGTTTATTGAAGACCGCCTCGATAATTGCATATCAGCACCATGAACGCTGGGATGGAAAAGGTTATCCGCAGGGGCTTGCTGGTGAGGATATTGAGATGTGTGGTCGTATTGTATGCTTGTCTGATATTTTTGACGCTATCTGCAGCAAGCGAGTCTATAAAGAAGCTTGGAGCATTGACGAAGCCTGCAACTATATCAAAGAGAACAGCGGGAAGATTTTTGACCCTAAGCTTGTTGAAGCTTTTTTTGATAATTTTGATAATATTCGAGATATTCAGGAGAAATATCTGGATTAATGCTCACAAAAAAAGGCCGTATCCTGTGGATACGGCCTTATACTTAACGGCGCAAAAATTATTTTTTCTTCCAGGAAATTTCTTCGCCTCTGGCCAGTCTTTTTATGTTTTCCCTATGTGTCCAGAAGAGGAGCATTGTTATGAAAACAGCAACCGGCACAGCTCCTATGTTGGCGGTAATCAGGCATAATACTGGCAGTGTTACGGCAAGTGTCAGTGATCCCATAGAAACATATCCTGACAGGATGATAACCGCTACACAGAAAATTACAGCCCATATAGTAGCTGAAGGAGCAAGAGCAAGAAATGCTCCTATAGTCGTAGCAACTGCTTTTCCGCCTTTCATATCCAGAAAAATTGAATAAACATGCCCTAAAATAGCTGCGACAGTGACAAGTGAGAGGAACAACCAGTTCTGGCTGTAACTGGAAGCCATGATTACAGGGATGAATCCTTTTGCCAGATCAAGCACAAGCGCTGCAACGCCGTAGCCGAACCCGCAAAGTCTGGCAACATTTGTTGCACCTGTGTTTTTGCTGCCTTCCTGACGTGGGTCTATTCCGCAGGAAATTTTGGCGACAAAAAGTCCGAATGGAAGTGAGCCTAAAAAGTAGGCGAATACAAGCCAGAATATCCAGAGCATCTGTTACTCCTTGTGGTCTGATCAGTTGTGAAGCTCAATTCTGAAGGTTCTTTTGATGAAAAACCTTTAAATGTGTTTTCCGTAGGCATTCATAATAAAACAAAAAATTGTGATACACCGTAAAAAGTTTCCCGTATGAATGTCTGGAAGACACATTACTCCATTTAGTTTTAATAAGTTGAGAAGGTATATCTTTTTTAGCCGGGATTGGCAAAAGCGTTTTAAGGACTTCTCCAGCAATTTTAAAGCTGATTGGCTTTAAAATTATTCCTCCATGGCTTCGGCAACCCTCAATTCGTTTGTCAGCGGGTCCACTTTGTTGAAGCGGATCATAAAGCGCTGTCCGGGATAAAGTTTGTCTCCCAGCATATTCTTAGGTGTACGCACGTTTATCTGGATATCAGGCATGGCCAGTGTTGCAAGCGGACCATTTTCATCAACCATAACAGAGGAATACCACTGTTTTTTATTTTGCAGAATGTAAAGTAGCTTCCAGTAGCGCGGTCTGAATCTCTGAATTTTGGAAACAGCCTGAGTTCTTATCTGTAGCGATGTTCCAAGCTCAGTCATCTGTTCTTCATCCCAGCGTGCGTTTCCATTGTTCAGAAAATGACAGAGCTGGGTCATATTCAAGAAATCCGCATACCTGCGTAAAGGCGATGATATGGGGCTGTAACCTAATACTGCCAGAGTGGCGTGCTTTTTGGGTGCTGTTTCCAGTGTCGGTGGAATCATCAGGCGGACTCTGCTGTAGATATCCTGAGGTTCGGTCACAATTCCGCTGGAATCAGATGGTAGAGCTATATCCTGAGTTCTGTAGAGAAGACTGAAATTGTTGTCCTGAGCAAACTGTCCAAGTCCTGAATTTATAAGAATCATAAATTCACTAATTATGAGGTCTGCCTTGGAAGTGTCCTCTTTTGACCCGACATTTACCTTAACATTGTCAGGCCAGCCTTCAAGACTGAGTTCCGGCTCCGGCCTTCTTATGACCACCGCACCATTTTTAATTCGTTTATCAAGCAGTTTCTCAGCCAGCTCGAATGCTGTGGACAGTTCCTCGTCATTCTCTGCATCGAGCAGTTTTTCAACAGCTTCATAAGTAGTGTTCTCAGCCAGTTTTACCCAGCTTACGGATGGCGTTACCGATTCTGTCTCACCAGTTGCTGAAATTTCAAAAGTTGTAACCAGTGCCGGGCGTATTTCATTTTCAAAAAGGCTGAAAGCTCCTATGCCTAGAGATTCCGGCAACATGTGGCTTGTGCCTTCCGGAAGATAGATGCTTGTGCTTCTTGCCGCGACTTCATTGCTTAATTCACTTTCGAAATCCCAGTTTAAACAGGGTCTGGCAAGAGCTATTGTCAATGTATAACCACCGTTTTCTCTCCTGCTGATAACGAAAGCGTCATCAATGTCTTTTGTGGACGCTGAGTCGATGCTACGGAAATTTAACGGTAGTGGAGCCTGTTCTTCTTCCTTGAGTGAATTTATGATTCTTTCGGTTTCATCCAAATAAGGCTGAGTCCAGCTGTCATCACGGCAGTAGCCTGCTTCATCGAAAAGAAAATTGTAATGAGGGCCTACAACGCCCCATCCTTGCGCCAGCAGCAGCGGCAGGTGCGGATGATCCGGCAGACCTTTACGCAGAGTGCTCCAGATTTTGTTGGAGGTTTCATCCTCATTTCCGGCAATGCGCTGTTTTAGAAAATTGTAGAGCCTTTCCTGAGTTCCCTGTGACATTTCGGGGATTCTGCTTTTATCAAGCCTGCCGCCGGATGTTCTGGCAGCCCAGATGGCTTTGAAGAGTTCCTGACCGGTGTTGATGATCTCTTCGCGTTCTTTTTCTTCGCGCTGCTGCACAAGCCGTTGTTCAACTTTTTCAGCTGTATAAATAAGAAATTGCGGAGGCTGGAATTTGAAATGAGTTTTAGCAGCTATCATCGCCCGGCCCAGAGCAGAGATCATATCCGGGTCCGGTTCTTCCCACAAAAGTCCGGCAAACCATTCAAGAGGGGCTTTTTCAAGCTCTCCCTGTGCCAGTTCCCAAAGTTCCATGACATTAAGTGATGCCTGATATTCGCCTCTTTTCTCCTGATGAGATACAAGAAGATCAAGCATTTCCTGCCGGGTTATGTCGGCTCCGTATTTTGGACCGACCCATGGCAGCAGACGTGTTGCCGGCATTTTAGTTTCACGTTTGTTGATGGTGTAAAGGCGTAGTTTTCCACCTTGCTCATCGATTACAAACGCGAGTTGCGGCTGGTTGCCGTGCATAAATTCAACTATACTGCCTGGAGCGACAAAACGCCCTTCTGGAAGTAGGGACATGAATATCCTTTATTAAAAAGAGTTTTCCCGAATATCCTTGCTTTTAAAGCCGGAAGAACAGGGCCGGAAGGATTTAATCCCTCCGGACCTGATATTTTTTATATTTCCCCTATGCAATACAGGGGATTCGGAGAATTAGTGCTTGAATGAGCGCTGGCCGGTAAAGACCATTGCAACCTGAGGTGTTGCTTCGTTAACAGCCTGAATTATTTCGTGGTCTCTGATGGAACCTCCGGGCTGTGCTATTGCTGTTGCACCCTGTGCTATGCAGAGGTCAACACCGTCACGGAACGGGAAGAAACCATCGGAAACAACTACTGAGCCGGCAAGACCGCCCTTGGCTTCTTCAGCCCTTTTCTCTACTTCGGCAAGTTTTGCGGCAGCATCGTCATCGCTTAAAGCTTTCAGCTTCAGTTCATAAAGAGACATTTTGAATTCGTCCCATGTGATGACATCGGCATACTTGGTGCGTGATTTTGTAATAGCAAGGTCAACACAGCCAACACGGTCCTGTTCACCAGTTCCGATTGCGGTTGTTACACCGTCGCGGGCAAAAATAACCGAGTTGGAAGTAACTCCTGCTTCAACAGCCCATGCAAAGAGAAGGTCTTCGGCTTCCTGTTTTGTGGGAGTACGGCAGGTGTATTGTGAACCGTCTTTTTCCGCGGTTGCCGGGATGAAATCTTCTGTAGCAAGTATTCTGTTTCTGAAAGAAAACTGCACAATCATGCCGCCGTCTGTGAGTGATTTGATATCGAGAAATGGTTCGGCACGCATTTTTTCAAGCTCGGTGATGCCGGGAATCTGGAGGATGCGAAGATTTTTGCGTTTGCTGATTTCTTCGATGGTTCCGTCTTCAAATGCCGGAGCTGCCACAACTTCAAAATATGCGCTGCTGATAATTTTGGCGGCTTCCATTGTCAGCGGGCGGTTTAGAATGATAGCTCCGCCGAAAGCTGCGATTCTATCTGCAAAATATGCTTTTTCCAGAGCTTTGCCGATGCCTTCATCGGTCCATGCTGCGCCGCATGGATTGTTGTGCTTGAGGATTACAGCGGCAGGCTTCTCAGTGAGATATTGTAAAATATTAAGGCCGTTATCAACATCTGTGAGGTTGATTTTTCCGGGGTGTTTTCCAGCCTGAATCATATGTTCTTCAGTCAGCGCGGAAACAAGGCCTTTTCCGGCTCCTCTGAATTTTATACCGTCAAGTTCAAGTCCTCCGGAAGTCAGTTCAAAGAGTGCTGCCGGCTGGTCTGGATTTTCACCGTAACGCAGTCCTTTAGTCTCTCCGTCGATTTCCCAGGTTCTTTTTTTAAAAGTCAGTTCCTGATCACCAAGTTTAATGGTCAGATCTTCCGGAAAAGGATCCTGTTGCAGAGTTTTATACATTTCCTTAAGGTCGCTCATGATTGCTCTCCTGAATTTTTTACATGGGATGTCCGCTCATATCACAGCCGAACGCCGCGGGCAATTTGTCATTTCCGGGCAAATTCGCCGGATAAAATAGGTTTGCGGTCTTCCTCATCTTTTTGTTATTGACTCGGAACGCAACTGCGCCGGTTTCGGGGGTTGCCCTATACCGGTTTTTATAACGCCAGAATGATAAATTTAAAAACATAACTTAAATGTTTTTTATGGAGACAGAATGTCCGAAGGTTATTTTGAAAAAGCGCTGCTCAAGCTTGCCAGACAGCTTGATGCTTATGACGAAGCTTCACTTGCTGATTTGTGGAACAAATATGAAGCCAGAGTATCTCAGTTTGAGCCTTCAAAGGAGTGGGAGGAAGCAGCAGTCGTTTTCGGCATGATTCAGTCCGTACGGTTGAAGAATCATCTTTTTAATTATCATTGGGGTAGCTCCACTGATAAGGACAATCTGGCTTCCAGACCTTTTCCGGTGATTTCGGACAATGAAACTCCCCACGGAACTGATGATTCTGCTGAGCCTAATGAATCAGGGCCATCCGGCGGGCACTCCGGCGGTAAGCGGAGCAAGGTACTTCTTCTCCGGCCCCGGGATGACAGCTAATCCTTTGAAAATGTAGTAATAGTATCGAACACTGTCTACGTAATCCACCGCTTCATAGCCACGGGTGTAACCATAGCGTGTTTTGGTGTGGTATTTCCTTCTGGTCAGCAGGGGGAACACCTGTTTAAGAGATCTCCATGATTTTGGCGGCTTTTTCATGAATCTGGCAACGTCCATGGCATCATGGACATGACCCAGACCCTGATTATAGGCCGCCAGAGTCAGGAACCATCTGTTCCAGCCTTTTACATTGCGTCTGCCGATCCATTTCCACAATTTTTTAAGATAAATTATTCCACCCATGGTCGACTGTTCCGGGTCAAGCCTGCTTGAAACGCCAAGAAGTCCTGCTGTTGAGTTGGTAAGCTGCATAAGTCCTCTGACTCCGGTCTTACTGCGTGCAAGGGGGTCAAAGCGGGATTCCTGATACATTACCGCTGCAGCAAACATCGGATCCAGTTTGTACTTTTTGGCGGCTTTTAAAATGTATTTTGTGTAGAGCGGGAGTTTTTGTCTGATGTCTTCCCGAATAAGATAGAGTTCGTAGAAATCTGTATCTTCCGGCAGAAAACCAAAATAAAGTTCCCGTTTTTCATTCAAGGTTCCATTGGAACTTATCTTTCCCCAGAATTTGTTTAGCGAGGCTGAAAGTCCGGGAACATCAGTTCTGCAATACCATCTGTAGGTCAGGTCCTTACCAAACGTTTCAGTGGGCATGAGCTTGTCCAGAAATGGTTGCAGCTGGACAAAATTACCTGTTTCAACCAGATGAAAGCGCATGTTTTTGTCATCATTGTATTTCAGCAGATTTTTAAAATTTGAAGCTTTGCTGCCGACTACAAGCGTTGCCTGACATGAAAGTTTATGGGTATATTCTTTGAAAATATTGATCAGGTTCGAGTTTTTCGGTGATGATATGGTCTGATCACACAGTTCATAAGGGGTGCGCAGTTCGTACCTGAGTGTATGATGCAGTAGGGTTGCCGGGGATTTTTCATATACACGGCAGGGTTTGATAAAAATTGATAATCCATTCAGGCGCGGGGTATATCCGGCTCCGAGAAAAATATCCGCTCTGCCTTTTTTGATGGCGTTGAATGCAGCTTCATGGGTAGGGTAGGATTTTATTTTTATTTTTGAACCTGTCATTTTACCATATTCACGCAGGAGGTCCTGTTCAAATCCGGGACCCCACGGAGATACGGTCGGAAAAATTCTTTCAATACCCGGAGCGGCTACTCTTATTGTTGATGGAAGGGGAATTTCATATTTTGTTGTAAATATTAAATATATAAAAAAAACAATAGATAAGTATAAGACAACATTGAATATTTGTCTAAAAAGCTCTCTATATGGAGCTTCCCCGGGTATTGTATTTTTGTTACTATCTATTGACATATGGCTCGATCACTTTTTATGCAATAACGCCTTCTGCCGTGCAATCGGCAGTTTTCGTAATCATGCGAAGGCAGTTCGAACGTTCAGTATGCAAAGTGTTTGCGTACCCGTTTGAGAGACGCGTTGAAGCTGAAAAGCCATTAAATTGCAGCACCCGTATCGGCTGGTGAAAGCGGGGTCGGGGCTGCGCAAGGAGCAAACTTGTAATGTCTAACACGGTCATTATTGGCACCCAGTGGGGTGATGAAGGCAAGGGCAAGATTGTGGACATGCTCGCGGAAGAAGCTTCCGCTATTGTCCGCTTTCAGGGCGGAAACAACGCCGGGCATACTCTCGTAGTCGGCGGAGAAAAATGCATCCTGCATCTTATCCCTTCCGGAATACTCCACCCCGGAAAGATATGTGTTATCGGGAATGGTGTTGTACTGGACCCCGAAGTTTTTCTCAAGGAGATCGACGCTCTTGCTGCCAAGGGAGTTGATATATCTCCCGAGCGCATGATGATCAGTAAAAAAACTCAGATCATTATGCCCTATCACAGGCTTTTGGACAACTGCCGTGAATCGTATAAATCCGAAGAAAGTAAAATCGGAACTACCGGTCGCGGAATCGGTCCATGTTATGAAGACAAGGCAAGCCGTATAGGAATACGTGCTGCCGACTTTGCCGATCCTGAACTTCTGCGTTCAAAGATTGAAGCTGCGCTGGTAGAAAAGAATGCGCTCTTCGTCAACCTTTTTAAAGCTGAAGCTCTGGATCCCGAAAAAGTTTTTCAGGACATTCTGCCCGTAGCAGAACGAATTGTACCTTATCTTGCTGATACTTCCTCTGTTATACAGGAAGCAGCCAAAGATGGTATGATCCTTTTTGAAGGAGCTCAGGGCATTCATCTTGATATAGATCATGGAACATATCCGTTTGTAACATCTTCCAATACCGTTGCCGGAAATGCGGCAGCAGGATCAGGATGCGGACCACGCACTCTGGAAAGAATTGTCGGAATTGTTAAAGCTTACACCACCCGTGTAGGCAGCGGACCTTTCCCCACAGAACTTTTCTGCAGCAATGGCGATACGTTGCAGCAGAACGGACATGAATTCGGAGCAACAACCGGAAGAAAACGCCGTTGCGGCTGGCTGGATATGGTTGTTCTTAAGGAAACAGTCCGTCTTTGTGATCTTACTGAAATCGCCTTGACTAAGCTGGATGTTCTTTCCGGTCTGAAAGAGATCTGCATCTGTGTAGCTTATGATTATAATGGCGAAAAAGTGGCTTATCCTCCTCAGGAGCAGAACAGCATGGCTTCATGCAAGCCTGTTTATGAAACTCTTCCCGGTTGGGATGATGACATCACTTCTGCCAAGAATTTTGATGAGCTTCCTGAGAACGCCAAAAAATATATCAAAAGGATTGAAGAACTCTCAGGAGTCAAGGTCGGCATAGTTTCTGTCGGTCCTGACCGTGAGCAGACTATTGTAAGATAATTATGTCTATTGCGGAAATCAGAGACACAGCCTCCAGGCAGCAGTTATTGCTGCCACGGCTGAAAAAGCTGGCTGCGAGACCTCCGCAATGCCTCCTGCTTGAGGGAGGAAGCGAGCGAGAACGCATGGCTATGGCCGCGTACTGGACTGCGCTTCTTAACTGTGAATCTAAGGACGCACCGTGCCTTGAGTGTACGGCGTGTCGACAGATAGCCGATCAGGCTTTCAATGATTTTTTGATTATTGAACGCCCTGAAGGCAAGCAGGATATACCAGTTGATTCTATTCGTGATCTTCTACCGGTCTGGGGACAACCTCCCCACGGCCGGGGAAGTCGCGTTACTTTAATTTCTGAAGCCCAGAATCTGAATGCAAGTTCCGGTAACGCTCTTTTAAAAACACTTGAAGAGCCGAGACCGGGAAACGTGTTTGTTCTTACTGCACCACAGCGGGAAAGACTTCTGGAAACTCTGGTTTCAAGAAGCTGGGTTTTAACTCTGGCATGGCCTGTTGAGCTTATAAATTCTCCGGAAGTAGGGGAGTGGGTTAATGCTATGGTCGATTTCTGGAGAACCGGCAGAGGCTGGTTTAGCAGAACTGCCGCCAAGGGTGCGTTAAATCATGATCTTGCTCTGGAGATTCTGACTGGGTGTCAGCGTGAACTCAGAAATTCAATGACAGATCCTTCCTCAACTGTTTCAGCTGGAAAAATAGATACTATTTTTGATTTAAAGGCCAAGCGGCGTCTTGATCTTGCTTTGGATAAAGCTCAGGAAGCCGTTCATTATCAGGTTACTCCTGCTTTGGTGCTCGACTGGTTGTGTATGGCTGCCCGGCCAATACGCAGTCCGAGATAATTGCGCTGATATCCATTCTTAATACAGCACTTCCTATTTTTTATTTATAATCTCTCCCCTGATATTACGCCCCTTTATTATGCCCCTTTTTTGGTTGTCAGGTTGTAGCTGCTTTGCACGACAGACACGACTTTCTTCTCCCGCTATATTAACTGCTCGACTTGAATATTCCAATTTTTACTTAAGAGTTTCTGGAATACGGCTCTGCTTGATTAAGTGCCGGGGTTGTTCCTTTAAGTCGGATCAAGTTTTAACAGTGATGAGGAGAATTTATGAAAAATATGGTAATTACACTTTTAGCTGTTCTGATCTTTGCGGCTTCCTTTTCCGTGGTGGAAGCAAATGACATGTGCAATGGAAAAGAAGGGTCATGGATTGTTGCACCTGCAAAAAATGAAGGCTTCGGAAATTATTATCTTGGTGGTCTGTGTGATGAAAATTCCTGCTACCATATTGCTATATGCAATGATGAAAAGGGTGAAGACATCGCAGCTCTTATTTTTACCTGTGAAGATATCGGCGATGGATCAAACAGCAATTTATGGGTTTTTGTAGATCCTTCAACCGGAGAAAAGCAGGAAATTAATGCGAATCTCCTGGAAGTTAATGAAATTTTGAAAGAAATAACCAATTCTGATGAATAAAATGTTGCAGCCTGTTTAACTTAAATATTGGTCATAGCTGGTAATAAATATAAGTTTATTTTTGGTAACAGGCTCTGTTTTTAGTTTTTAAGCGTATTCTTGATCGGGAATGCGCTTTCTTTTTATCAGAGGTCATTAAAAAACCCGGAAGGCAGGGTGGAAACCTTCCGGGTTGTTGAGATTTTGTTAGCTCATTTTTGAAATACAAAGGCCAGATAGCTTGAGGGGTCCCGTTTTAATTTTACCGGTTCGTACGGTCGTGTCCCGCCTGATCATGGGCCCTTATGTCAGGCATTGAGACTTCCTCTTTTTTGGCTACCCCTCGGGTTGAGCCTCTTGGTCAGACTCTTTATAGGGTTGCGATATCAACGCGCATTCCCTCCTTGCCGGGGTTAATGAAAACCGGAATCTCCGGTAGCCTTTCTCACCTTGACTCCTTTATCTCATTACAAAATTATTACGTCAATAAAAAAAAGACCAGTTTTGTAAATAAATACTTACTTGCAACAAAAAAAGGAGCGGAAAACCGCTCCTTTTAGTAAATTTAATTTTAGTTTTTAACTACTTAAGGCGAAGTATGTCAGTGTCAACATTCTTTGCACTTGCGGTTCCGGTAAGAACCATTGCAGTTGTTAATTCTGATTTAAGCTGGTCGATGTATTTTTCAACACCTTCCTGCAGGCCGCCCACAGCAGCAACAGAGAATGGGCGTCCGATCATTACTGCATCCGCGCCAAGGGCGAGCATTTTAAGGATGTCATTACCATCACGAATACCACCGTCTACAATTACTGAACATTTACCGTTTACAGCACGGCTGATTTCAGCAAGTACTTCGGCTGTTCCGGGACAGTGGTCAAGAACACGTCCGCCGTGGTTGGATACGACTATTCCAGCGGCTCCGGCTTCGGCAGCCATCAGGGCTTCATCTGCGGTCATGATGCCTTTAAGAACAAAAGGAACAGGAATTCTGCTGATTATTTCAGTTAATTTTTCCTTTCCTTTAGGGGTAACCGGGCGGCCCATTTTTTTGAGAGTAATGAGTCCGGCAGCGTCAATATCCATACCGAAAGCTTTTGTTCCGGCATCAAGTGCTTTAGCCAGCTTGTCGTCAAATTCTTCGCTTTCCCATGGCTTGATGAAAGGTATTGCGTTTCCTTCAACTTCGCGGATGGCCTTGAATGCGCTCTGGTGGATGAATTCAGGAACACCGTCACCGGTGCAGCCGATCAATCCTTTTGAAACGCATCCTTTGAGGATGGCACTGATATATTCATCTTCGGTGATTTTTCCACCCATATTGAATGAAACTCCACCGATAGGAGCTGCAAAAAGAGGAAGATCGAGCTTAAAGCCCAGAAGTTCGGTTGAAGTATCCGGCTCGCTCACATCATGCATGGTGCGCATATTGAAACGGATTTTTCCAAGAGCTTCAATATTGGCCTTGAAGGTGGATGATGTTCCGAGTCCACCCATTCCGGGGACTTCTCCCACACATGCTTTTCCGTTACAGACCGGGCATACCCGGCAGTGGCCTTTCATTAGTTCTCTCGCGTGATCGCGTACTTCTTTCAAAACTGGTCTCCTAAATTAATTTTGGGTCTTCGCGTTTTTTAAAACATGGATATAAGCATTCTCGTCGCTACTACAATGAGCAGGACAGCAAAAACTTTTTTAAGCTTGGATACCGGGAGGCTGTGAGAAAGTTTTACTCCGAATGGAGCAGTGAACATGCTGGCAGCAACGATACCGATAAGTGCGGGAAGATAGACATAACCTATGCTCCAGTCGGGAACTCCGGCAACTCCGATACCGTTCCAGATATATCCTGCTGTTCCGGCAAGGGCAATAGGCAGACCTATTGCTGCGGCTGTTCCTACAGCTGTATGCATTTCGATATTGCAGAAAGTCATAAATGGAACACACAAGGTTCCGCCACCGATTCCGACAAGACTGGAAACAGCTCCGATAACTCCTCCTGAACCGAACATTCCGACAGTTCCGGGCATGGTTCTGGTCGGTTTCGGTTTGATATTGAGCAGCATCTGTGAAGCTACATAATAGAGGAAAATTACGAAAATAGATTTAAGCAGGGTCGTATTCATAACTGAAGCCAGACATGTTCCCAGAAATGTTCCGACAATGATTCCCGGGGTGATCGACTTAAAAATGGACCAGCGGACCGCGCCTCTTTTGTGGTGGGCCATGGAGCTTGATATCGATGTGAAAATGATGCTGGCCATGGATGTTCCGAGAGCCATGTGCATCAGATGCTCCTGCGGGAAACCAAGAGGGGTGAAGCTGAAAACAAGAATCGGGACGATTACCAGTCCACCGCCGATACCCAGCAGTCCAGCGAGTATTCCTGCAACAGCTCCAAGAATGATGAATGTTAAAAGAATGGTAAACATTGTTAATCCTTTTTCACTAAGAAAGTTGATGGGTTTGAGATATATTTACAGTGATGGAAGTCTCCTCGGCACAGTCGAGATGTTCTTCCATCAGCCTTTGTGCTCTGTCTCCGTCCTTATTTTCCAGCGCATCCAGAAGTTTATAATGGTAATCCAGCGACTTTTTCAGTCTTTCCGGATTGATTAGTGAAGTTGAGCGGGTTTCTGAAATCTCGGGATCAAGGACAGTCATTGTGGCGGTAAAAAAAGAATTACCGCTTGCTTCCGCAATGGTGTGGTGAAATTTTATATCAAGGTCACTGACATCTTCACCGGCTTTGAGCTTCCTTTCCTGATCACAGATAATAATTTTAAGCTTTTCAATATCTTTTTGAGTGCATCTTAATGCTGCTGCGGCAGCGATATGGGGTTCAAGAGCCCGCCTGAATTCAAAGATTTCATGTACTCTTTTACGTTGTTTGGAGAAGGCTTCGTTTAAAGCCTGTAGGGAACTGTCCTCTACAGGGACGCTTATGTATGTGCCGTCGCCTCGCCTGCTTTCAACTATTCCCAGCTGTGCAAGTGAGCGGATTGCTTCTCTGACAGAACTGCGTGAGACTTTAAAAATATCCGCAAGGGTCCTTTCCGCAGGGAGTTTCTCTCCCTGCTTCAATCCCTCTTTGGTTATCAGGTCCTGAATTTGTGCTGCTACGGTTTCAAAAACCGAGGTGTTGTCTGTGTTTTTCATATTCGTGTAATGGTCATGCCAATTTTTGTTATTGTGGTTATTGGTCTGACCAATACTAGCTTATAAATTGATTGGCAAATCATTTCTGCATAAAAAAAGCCCCTGCTGAAAAAAAATCGGCAGGGGCTTTTGAGTTGCGTTAGACTGCTAGGGTTGAACTTTAATCAGGTAATGTTCATCCCAGTTGATATATTTGTTTACAAGATTTCTTATATCAGCAGCATCCATTTTTTTGGCCGTTTCTATTATTGTACGGTCACGGTCGGGAGAGAAGCCTCTTACTGCTAAACTGGCAGATTCACGACTGCGTGAAATAAGGCTCTGATGTTCCTGATAATATTCTCCACTGAGAATATTTTTAGCTCTGTCAATTTCAGTCTCAGGCAGATTGTTGTTGTGAAGTTTTTCAACGGTCTTTTTGAAACCATCAATAGCCTGATCTATCTGTTCAGGCTTTGTTCCGATGTAAAAAGCCATGAACCCCGATTTGGATGACTGCCATAAGAAGGCTGTTACAGTATATCCAAGACCCTGTTTGTCTCTCAGGTCACGGAAAAGCAGTCCGCTTTGTCCTGCAAGTGTGGCCCGCAGCAATGAAAGAGCTGCACTGGATTTTTTGTCTTCAAGTCCCGGAACAGGGAAGACCGCCATGATGTGTGCCTGATTGCGGTCCGGAAGATTTAAAGTGAGTTCTTTTTTCATTCCCCACTGGGGTCTTTCCTGAGCAACTGCATTCTGGACACTAATATGTGAATCAAGAGTCTTGGCAAATTTTATTACAGCGTCACGGTCATATTCACCGCAAACAGCAAGTACAAACGGACGTGAAGATTGTTCCTTCCAGAAATTCTGAACATCATCCCGGCTGAACTGCATTACTTCGGAAGGCTGTCCCAGATGGAAGTATGAAAATCCGGTATCCTTGAAAAGGAAAGGGAACATATTTCTGAAAGCCAGACTTACAGGTCTGTCCTCGCGTTGCTTGATGCTTGAGACCTGATCCAGTCTCGCTCTGTTCAATTCTTCCTCTGAAAAGGCCGGATCGATTATAATATCAGATACCATAGGCAGCATGTCGGCTGTGAAGCGTGAAGGAAATTTTGCGTTAATGGCAAAAACATCACGCCCGGCTGAAGAGTTCAAAGTTGCTGCGCGGTCAGAAATGAAATCTTCAAGCTCTGTTGCATTCATATTGCCGGTGCCGCGAATAAGAGCTCCGGAAACAAGAGCAGAAAGTCCCTGCTGTTCGGGAGTCAGGTCAGAGTCTCCTCCAAGCCAGTATAATGACATAGCTGTATAGGGAAGAGTTGTGTCAGGTATGAATATTACTTCTGAACCTCCGGGAAGATGAATGCTGCCCTTTTTCCCGGTATCCATGGATGTAAGGTTCTTCCGTTCTTCTTTCTTGTCCGGCCAGTATTTGATAACATCCTGTTTCAAGGATTCAGCACTTATCTTGCTGTCCTCAGGGACCAGAACACATGCGGAAAGTTTTTCAGGTCTGAAAAACTCCTTATATAATTTCTGGAGCTGTGAACGTTCAATATGCTTAATGTTGTATAAGTAGTTTTCTTCGGCCTGCTGTCCGCCCTCAAAGAACTGGAAGTATCCGAGCTTGGATGCCAGCCCTGAAAGAGTCTCTTTAGTCAGGAAAAGGGAATCTTCAAGATTCAGAAGAACCCGGTCCATTTCCCGGTCGCTGAAGCTGTTCATATCAACATCAGCCAGCTCCTGCATAAGCTCTGCCCAGAACTCATTAACTTTGTCCGGGTCCAGAACCGCGTATATATAAAGCATTCCGCCGCGTTCAAGCGTGAGAGAGGATACTGAAATGCTGTCGACAATACCTTTTTCATATTTGAATTTTCGGTAAAGACGTGAGGTTTCCCCGCCACCAAGCAGATCGCACAGGGTTTCAAGACCGACAGTTTTTGCTGATCCCAGTCCCGGAACAGGGAATGCCGCTCCGATATAGGCTTTATTCCAGTTACCGTTGATAACTTTTGCCTGAGGTGCGTCAGGAGTTGATAAGGAAAATTCGACAGGCGGTACAACCGGACGGGAATCTTGAAGCTGTCCACAAAGTTTGCGTGCTTCCTCAACAACTTTTTCGGGGTCTATTTTACCGACAACGCTGAGGAGCATGGATTGGGGTTGATAAAGTCTTTTAATATATGCGTGGATATCTTCGGAAGTGATTTTTTTAACTGTGTCACGATAGCCGATTATAGGCCACTGATAGGATGTTCCGTTCCAGACCATTGATTGCAGGGTTTTGAAAATTCTGCTGCCGGGGTTGTCTTCTCCCCGTGCAAGTTCCGACAAAACAACTTCTTTTTCTGAAACAAGTTCTTCAGGATCAATTTTGGCGTTGAAAGCCATGTCGGTGACAATGTCCATTCCAAGCTGCCACTGGTTGTCAGGCACTTCAACGTAATAGACTGTGTAGTCGAAACTGGTGGCGGCGTTCATGTCACCCCCTACTGATTCAACTTCAAGAGCTGTCTGTCCGGGAGCCCGTTTTTCGGTTCCCTTGAATACCATGTGTTCAAGCAGGTGGCTTATGCCGGCCTGTGAAGGATCTTCGTAAGAAGAACCGGCATGGACAAAGAGTCTTACATTGACCAGCGGGAATCTATCATCATTTTTTATGAGCAGGGTGAGTCCATTCTTAAATTTCAGAACGTGCGGACCTTCACCGGAAGCCAGAGCGTGGGATATTTCTTCACGCAGCTCCTTCATGGCTTCTTTGTTCATAGGATTATCTGAAACATTTTTATTCAGTTCCTCTGCTGCCGCGGAAGTACTGTTTGATTCCATTTTTTCTGTCTGAGCCTTGGCTTTTTTGCCGGCCGGAACTTTTTCCATAGTGCATGATCCAGCCATCAGCAGAACCCCGACAATAAATGCGAAAATAAGTAAATATTCAAAGCCGTATCCTTTAACATCAGCATATGATTTTCGTTCGTGAAAGGGGAACATCTCTTTAAAACTCCCATGTGTCAATTAGGTTTCACATGTACCGGCATGAAAAATTAAAAATTTTTTGCCATCGACATGAAAAGTAAAAATAAACATCAGTTTGAAATGGGTCAACTTGCTTCATACTGTTTGCTATTCTTTCTTTTTTGCTCTTTTAAGAATTAAAGGTCCACCAGTTTCGTAAAAACAGGTTCGTCAAGCTGTGACAGCCTCATTCGGTGTATTTTAAGCCTTGAAAAATAAGGGTTTGAGGAGATCTTAAAACTAAACATTGATTGACAAAACAATTCCGTGTCTTCATTATCTTTTGGTCTAAAAATAGTTTAGTTGCGAGGTTTTTTCATTTTTTAAACGGAGGTATCAATGTCTGTTGACTCAATGACGTATCCGGTCTCAAAAGGCCGGAGCGACGCCCTTATGGATTGGCTCCAGATGCTTTCCGGGGCTGCCCTGATTCTGTTTGTGCTGCTGCACATGACTCTGGTTTCAAGTGTGATCATAAGCCCGGATATTATGAACGCGATAGCCGGGAAATATGAGCATCTTTATCTGGCCCAGATCGGCGGACCGGTTCTTTTCCTGCTCTTTTTATTCCATTTTTACATTGCGGCCAGAAAAATTCCTTTCAGGCGCGAGGGCCAGAAGATTATCTGGTCACATGCTAAAATGCTGCACCATAATGATACCTGGCTCTGGATTGTTCAGGTTGTCACCGCAATGCTTATCCTTGTCATGGGCTCCATTCACATGTGGGCTGTTCTAAGTGATCTCCCTGTGAGTGCCGCCAAATCGGCAGCAAGAATACAGAGTGGACCGTGGGTATATTTTTATCTGCTGCTTTGCCCGCTTGTTGCACTGCATGTAGTTGCCGGACTTTACAGAATAGCTGTAAAGTGGGGATTTGTTAAAGACCGCAAAAGGGCAGGCCTCCGTAAATTTGCTACGATTCTCGGAATAGCCATGGTTGTTCTTTCCGTCTTTACTCTCATTCGTTTCATGACTCTTTCGGTTTAGGGGGACGAATGCAGACTGTATATAAGGACGTTTTAATTATCGGTGCCGGACTTGCCGGAGAGCGTGTGGCTGTTGAAGCCGCCGGGGCAGGGCTTTCCGCAGTATGTCTGAGTATTGTTCCAGCCAGAAGATCACATTCTTCTGCTGCTCAGGGCGGTATGCAGGCTTCACTTGGAAACAGTGTCATGGGTGAAGGGGACAGCACTGATGTTCATTTCGCTGATACTGTAAAAGGCTCAGACTGGGGTTGTGATCAGGAAGTTGCACGCCTTTTTGCCAATGCCGCTCCTATCGAAATGCGCCGTCTGTGCCAGTGGGGCGTTCCCTGGAACAGGGTTGTTCCGGGAAAATCCACTTATTTCAAGGGTGGCCAGAAGTTTGAAAAAGTTGAAAAAGAAGAGAAACGCGGTCTGATTACAGCCAGAAACTTCGGTGGTACTGCCAAGTGGCGCACCTGTTATGTTTCTGACGGAACCGGGCATTCCGTTTTATATACTATGGATAACCGTTGCGCCCAGCTTGGCGTTGAGGTCCATGATAAAACTGAGGCTATCGCTTTAATACATGACGGCGAAACATGTTTTGGAGCAATTGCCAGATCTCTCCGGACAGGAGAGCTGATAGCTTATATCTCCCGTGCTACTCTGGTTGCCGCGGGCGGGTTCGGAAGAATATACAAAGCTTCCACAAATGCTGTCATCTGTGATGGTGGAGCACAGGGTATGGTGCTTGATACCGGTGCTGTTCCTCTGGGAAATATGGAAGCAGTGCAGTTCCATCCTACCGGAATTGTGCCTACTGATATTCTGGTTACCGAAGGATGCCGTGGTGACGGCGGAACTCTTCTTGATGTCAATGAAGAACGGTTCATGAATATTTACGAGCCGGACAAGGCTGAACTTGCCTCCCGTGACGTTGTTTCCCGCTGGATGACCTATCACATGCGTCAGGGCAAAGGCGTTAAGAGCGATTATGGTGATCATTTATGGCTCGATATCCGTCATCTCGGTGAAGCCCACATCACCGGAAAACTGCGTGAAGTTTATGAAATCTGCACATCCTTCCTTGGTATCGATCCTATTCATCAGCTGATTCCGGTGCGCCCGACCCAGCACTACAGTATGGGTGGAATAAGAACTGATAAAGACGGCTCTGCTTATGGATTGAAAGGGCTGTTTTCCGCAGGTGAATCTTCATGCTGGGATATGCACGGTTTTAACCGCCTTGGTGGTAATTCACTTGCTGAAACATGTGTTGCCGGTGGAATTGTCGGTAAAAAGCTGGTTGAGTTCCTTAAAGGTTATGAAACAGCTATTCCGACTGCCATTATTTCTGATGCCGCTAAAAAGCAGGAACAGCGTATTAAAGATCTCATGTCCGGTGTAAAAGGACATGAAAATGTTTATAAAGTTCGTGCTGCAATGCAGAATGCTCTTGATAAGGGAGCGCATGTATTCCGTAACGAGGAAGGCCTTACCGAGTGCGTAACTTCGTTGCAGGAGATACTTTATCGTGCAAGACGTGTCGGACTGAAAACAAACGGCCTTGGTGCAAGTCCCGAGCTTGCCGCTGCATTGAAAATTGAAGGTCAGGTTAAGCTTGCCCTGTGCGTTGCTTACGGCGCATTGCAGAGGACCGAATCACGAGGCAGCCATAACCGTGAAGACTATCCTGCAAGAAACGACCGTGACTGGCTGACAAGAACACTGGCCTACTGGAAGAATCCTTCGGATGATCTGCCCAGCCTTGAATATGAACCTGCAAGTACTGTTTTCGAAATTCCTCCGGGAGACAGGGGATATGGCAAGATGCAGATTATCAGTGCTGACAGCAAGGAGGATAAGTAGCCGTGGCCAGGATGTTGAAATTTAATATATTCAGATATAACCCGCAGGATCCCGCTTCAGTTCCGCATATGGAATCCTTCGTTCTGGAAGAGTCGACCAGTATGACTTTGTTCATTGCTTTGAACAGACTGCGTGAAGAGCAGGACCCTTCGCTTCAGTTCGAGTTCTGCTGCCGGGCTGGAATCTGTGGCGCCTGCGCCATGGTCATCAATGGCCGGCCGGGGCTTGCCTGTCATACTAAAACCAAAGATCTTCCCGGCGAGATCAATCTTATGCCGCTTCCGGTTTTCAAACTGGTCGGAGATTTGACTGTTGATACCGGAACCTGGTTTAGGAGCATGTATGACAAAGTTGAGTCATGGGTGCATACTTCCAAAGAGTTTGATCCTCAAAGCGTTGAAGAACCCATGGATAATACTGATGCCGAAGCGATATATGAGCTTGACCGCTGTATCGAATGCGGATGCTGTGTTGCTGCATGCGGAACAGCCAGACTCCGTGACGATTTTCTGGGAGCGGTTTCGCTTAACAGGGTTGCCCGTTTTGTAATTGATCCTCGTGACGAAAGAAAAGATAAGGATTATTTTGAAATTATAGGTAATGATGAAGGCATATTCGGCTGTATGGGGCTACTGGCTTGTGAAGACATTTGCCCCAAGCGTTTACCGCTTATGAACCAGCTGGGCTTTTTACGCCGGAAGATGGGTATTACTGCAATTAAGCAGATTTTTAAAAAGTAAAACAGTTTCATTTTAAATATTATTTAAAACTCCTGCGGAGAAGCCTCTGCAGGAGTTTTTTAATATTTTTAATGATGGATATTTGAGCAGACAAGCAATTTTCATTCAGTTTCCAGTAACGATTTAAGATTAGGCAGTGAAATGTTGAGATAAAGTGTTCTGTGTGACATTTTATAGACGATTTTAAAATGTCATATTTTATCTAAGTTCAAAGCTTGACCATGGTAATTTATTTTTGTACTTGGGGGACACGTTCTCGCGAACGACCTGTTTAAGAATGTATTACAGGCTGTCTTTTTTACAGGCAGACTGCTGCAAACTGCAGGAGCTTTAATTCTGCTTTAAATTAAACAGGTATCCGGAACTTCTGTTCCCTATCCGGCAAGCACCGGATAGTTACTCCCTGCAAGCTTCAGGACACCATAGGAACTCCTGACTTGGTATAATCAGGTAATTGCTGTAAAGCTGAAACCCGCTGAAGATCTGTTTCTTCAGCGGGTTTCGGTCATTTTAGAGGCATAAGCGATTCAGCAGTTTTTTTAACTGCTCCATATTTCTTCATCGTCAATCAGCGTTTCAGCTCCGCCATTTGTTTTTTCGGTTAATGCGGCTACAAAATTTTCAACTTCATTAGATGGCATTAGCAGTGTGAATGAAACTTTGTTCCCAAAGGTTTGATCAGTTATTTCCGCCCGAAAATCATCAAGCATCCGGCGTAAGAGACCTTCCTGAGAATATTCAATTTCTGTTATCACTCTGGTCATAGGAACCTTCATGACAACCGGAACTTCTTCAAGTGCCTGTTGTACTGCCCCGGAGTAGGCTCTTAAAAGTCCGCCTGTGCCTAAAAGAATTCCTCCGAAATAGCGCGTTACAACAACAGCTACGTCTCCAAGGCCGCTTCCCTGAAGCACCTGAAGCATTGGTTTGCCTGCTGTTCCCTGTGGTTCTCCATCATCACTCATCCCCATATCCCCAGTATCGGGTGGTCCTGCTATGAAAGCAAAACAGTGGTGCCGGGCATCAGGGAATTCTTCTTTTATTCTGGCTATAAATTTTTTGGCTTCTTCTCTGTTCTGAGCCTGAATCAGATCGCATATAAATCTGCTTTTCTTAATTATGATTTCTGTTCGAATATTGGAACCGGGAATTTGATAGGATTTTTTCATATTTGCCTCGGCAGGAAAGTAGATAAAAGCAACCGCCTGAGTCAAGTTTCATGCGCTTAAGTAATCTATTTTTGCTGTTTTGTTTTTTGATAAATTATTTATCAATTTTTCTTGACAGAATAATAATAATTGTTACTATTAAATAACGATGAGGTTGGGAAGTTGAATAAGATTTTAACAAGAGATTGAAGATAAGGAGGAAATTATGGGAAGCCTTAGAAATTACAGAAATTATGATATCGATTGGGATATGACCCCTGAAGATGCCGTCATGCTTTATCTGGAATGGGGTAACCATCCCTGGGACAGCAAGTTTGTTCCGGTTACATCTAAGAATGATTATACAACTTATTTCACCGTTTATAACTGGGATGAAAAGCCGAGAGTGCTTTTGATTCGCAGGAATTCGGAAGAGGCAAGAGAGCTGCTCAGTGTTGATCTGCCGCCTCATCTTGCCGAGAGATTCAAGGAAGAAGTCGGAGGGCTGAAGGGTACTTATCCTGTAAATGCTGAAATCCGTGAATGGCTTGAGTCTCAAATGAACAATTAACTCCCCATCTCCTCATCATCTCTTGCAAGGGCCTGATTCGTCAGGCCCTAATTTTTTGTTCTGGTAGAAATAGTATTGAGTTAATTAGATGAATTCTTTTTAGCTAATGGTGGGTACATTTGGGGTTTATCTTTGCAGACCAGCCCTCCAAATTTGATATAGAGTGAATCTCTGACTATTTTTCTATACTTTTTAATTGGTATTATCCCTGAAATAATGTGAACTAAAGATTTAGCTAAATATATTTTTTTGGGAGGATGTTCCATTTTTTTTAGTATTAATAAAGCTAACTCAGGATGAATAGCTTTTAATTCTGGTACTATTTCAAAGTCATAGTTTGGAAAATTTTTTTCCACAACTTTGGAATTGGCATAGATAATTAAATTTTGCCTATAATGGTTAGGAATGTCTTTTTTATCCCAAATAGTTGGTCTTATTAGATCTAATGGATAGAATCCATTGGACCTAAATTTATTAGCCCAATACTCAGGCCACTGCTCATTTACATGTGAAAGGCCTCCCTGCCCAGGTATCGCAGCGGAAAATAAAATTATATCAGCCAATGACGTTAGCCGATTAACAAAGGCATCAGCAAATTTACTATCCATGTGTTCAGCTACTTCAAGAGTTATTGCTAAATCAAATTTTTCAGTTACTCTATTAGTAAAATCCTGGGTCAAATCGAAAGGAATGAAATTTTTTTCTGGAATTTTTAGTAGTTTCCTATTCACATAATCGCCATCAATTCCGATTACTTTTTCAAATCCATGATCTTGGCAATTTTTTAACCATCCACCAACTCCGCAACCAATATCAATAGCAGTATTCAGATTTGGAAAAATGGAAATTAGCTCTGGTATAATATATTCTGCAGCTCTCACGCTACCATCAACTTGCTCATTGTAGAAGTCATCATCATAATTATTCATAATAGCTCAATTCCTTTTAATTAGGGGAATGTTCTCCGTATATTCTGCACATCTTTTAGCTATTAACATTATTGTGGTCAATTTAAAATTTATGTATTAATTACCTATTTTTTATGAAAATAATATCCAATTAAGCAAATTATAAAATTGAAAAATTAGATAGCAAAATTAAAATTAGCTCAAATTTATGTGTAAATTTTATTATTAAAAAGTCTTCTAAATTGCAGTATCTTATTAATTAAAAAATTGTTTTAATGTATTCTGCTAAAATAATTTAGTGACTGCCTTTATCTGCGAATGAAAGTCTGTTAGTATTATCTGTTCTGCTAAAAAT
Organism: Maridesulfovibrio bastinii DSM 16055; assembly: GCF_000429985.1. Classification (NCBI taxonomy): domain Bacteria; kingdom Pseudomonadati; phylum Thermodesulfobacteriota; class Desulfovibrionia; order Desulfovibrionales; family Desulfovibrionaceae; genus Maridesulfovibrio; species Maridesulfovibrio bastinii. The sequence goes on along the minus strand of NZ_KE387014.1, from coordinate 43,200 downwards.
AATCATCAACTGTACTCTTGTGTTCGGGGGAAAAATCAGTAGTTTGAATCCTTCGCTCATATGATCCTACCCTTCGCATATTCCCATTTAAAAATATCCGGATCAGAGCTTTATATATAGTATCTTGCAACTTTTGCAGACTTTCCATTGTATTAAGGAGACCGCAATGGCTACCAAATTCGCAGACCGCATGCAGACCGTTCACAGGTCATTTATCCGTGAAATCCTGAAAGTTACTGAAGATCCTTCCATTATTTCATTTGCCGGGGGACTACCTAATCCTGAATTATTCCCGGTTGAAGCCATGCGTAAGGCGGCGTCAGATGTTTTAGCAGAAAGCGGCAAAGAGGTGTTGCAGTATTCCACAACAGAAGGATACCAGCCTCTGCGTAAATTTATTGCTGACCGTTATAAGTCAGAAAAGGGCATTGAAGTTGATCCGGAAGATATTTTATTAACCACCGGTTCGCAGCAGTGTCTTGATCTGCTTGGAAAAGTATTTTTGAATTCCGGAGACAGAGTCATTATTGAACGTCCCGGTTATCTTGGTGCTATTCAGTCTTTTTCTTTTTTTCAGCCTGAATTTGTCACGGTCGGACTAGAAAACGACGGCCCTGATTTAAATGAACTGGAGAAAATTCTGGCAATGGATAAGGTTAAGATGTTTTATGCCGTTCCTAATTTTCAGAATCCTTCCGGACTCACTTACAGTGCTGAAAAACGTAAAGCCGTTGCGGAATTGATGGCTGAAAGCGATACTCTTTTTATAGAGGATGATCCTTACGGTGAGCTGCGGTTTATGGGTGAGCACCAGACTCCTCTGTCAAAAGGCTACCTCAAAGACAACTGTGTCCTGCTGGGGTCTTTCTCCAAGATTGCCGCACCGGGATTCAGGCTTGGCTGGGTAGTTGCCGAAAGCGAGGTTCGTGATAAGCTTGTTATCGCAAAGCAGGCTTCTGATCTGCACACCAGTACAGTTTCCCAGCGCATTATGTATCGTTTTATGAAAGATAATGATATCGATGCCCATATTGAGAAGATCAGGGAACGCTACAGACGCCAGCGTGAAACTATGGTTGAATGTATCGAGAAATATTTCCCTGAAGGTGTTGAAATAACAAAGCCTGAAGGTGGAATGTTCCTGTGGATTACACTGCCCGAGGGCATGTCATCCATGGATCTTCTGGATACAGCTGTGGCCCATAAGGTTGCATTTGTTCCGGGGCGTCCGTTTTATGTTGATGGAAGCGGTGAAAATACTTTCAGATTGAACTTCTCAAATTCTGATGAAGAGCATATCGAGGAAGGCATTAAAAGAATGGCTGACTGTCTGAAAGATTTCTTCTCCGCAAAGAAGTAAACCAGCAATTCATTCTTAAGAATATTCTGTGTTAAAAAAGCCGCCGTATTTTTAAAAATACGGCGGCTAATTTTTTATACAGTTCTTTTAATATAATCTGCTTATATATATGAATCCAGATGCTTTTCCTTTTCAGTTTGCCCGGAACTATCAGTCTCTGAAATCTCCTTATTCTGAGGGTCTGCCGGATTTTCTGGTTTCATTTCGGCAATAGCTTCCTCGGGGTCGCTATCATGCTTAATTTTATAGGTGTCAGGGGAGAGCTTCTTTTCTATTTTTTTATCCTGATCTTCTTCACGTTCTTTCCGGTCATCATCTAATTGTTTTTCTGTTTTTTCAGCTGCATAGCGTTTGGCCTCATCCTCTGCTGCTCGTCCTTTTTTCTGACCTTCCAGAACCCTTTCTGCGTAGTTGTCACCACCTCCTCCAGAGTTGATGAGGCTTGCCATATTGTCTTTAAATTTTTCATCTATTTTTAAAGAATCAAGCAGGGCCGCAGTGTATTTAGAGTCTTCCTTCTGCTTATCGAAAAAGTGACTGGACATATCAATTGTTTGCGAAAACTGATGCCCAACAGTGGATATTTTTACTGGCTCTTCTTTGGCAATAGCAGCTTCCGGGGTTTGTTCCGGTTCGGCTTTTTTAATTTGAGACAAATTAAACGTAAATGTTGAATTAGAATTTATTTTCATAAGATGTCTCCGGTCACAGCTGATTTACATAATTTTGTTATAATTTTTATCGGTTCTTTCTTAATATTTCTTAAGGCTGGAATCTGAAAAAAATAAAACTTTGTGATAACTTTTTTAAAAACGTATAACTTTTAAGAGCTTAAAATTATAACCATGGTCAGCCTGGGTAATCGTGGGGCAGCTGTAGATATATAGTTATTGTAGCTGATTTAAATGTTGATATATTTAAATATTTATTCTCATTTTGATTGATGTTGAGTTAATAAAACTTGAACATAAAATTATACGCAGCAATTGATCATTTTTAGTAGTATAGTACATTTATAATAAATAACTTTATATTGTCTTTCGCTTACCAGAAATATTGCTTGTTTACAGTTAGTAGCTGAAATTTAATATGCTTTTCGTTTAAATGCTGTTGGGAATAAGTTGATTTGAGTACATTTTAACATTAAATTATTAGTGTAATAATATAATGTGACCCTATTTTGTCCTCTTATTGATAGCCTTAACAGTTTTACCATCCAGTAGTCCTTTGTTTTTCAATACTCCCCTTGCCATTAAAAGATAAAATGATTAATTCCTAAACCAAAGCCAAATACCCCTATTCTTCGTGCGGTTTTTTGCGCGGCGGATTTTTTAGTAAATCTTTAATTCGAGGTAGCATTCATGCCGGAACATGTAGTTGTTATTGGTGCTGTTGCGCTTGGACCAAAGGCGGCTTGCCGATTTAAGCGTTTAAAGCAGGATGCGAAGGTTACCCTCATCGATAAGGATGATATTTTTTCTTATGGTGGTTGCGGTATTCCTTATTACGTATCCGGTGATGTCTCTGAAGCAAATCAGCTCAGAACCACAGCTTTTCATATGGTCAGGGATGAACCATTTTTCCATGATATCAAAGGCGTTGATGTCCTTTCTTTGACTGAAGCCACAAAAATTGATCGTGCGAACAAGAAAGTCTACATCAAAGATTTGAGAACAGGTAAAGAAGATGTTCTGGATTATGACCAGCTGGTCATCGGAACAGGAGCCACACCGCGTAAGCTTAGCCTTCCCGGTGAAGATCTTCCCGGAGTATATTATGTCGGGAACATGCATGATGCTGAAAAGATCAAGGCAAGTATAACCAAGGGAGAAATTGGCAAAGCCGTGGTTGTCGGGGCCGGTTTCATCGGTCTTGAAATGGCCGAGGCCTTTGCAGACATGTGGGGCATTGACACCACTGTTGTTGAAATTGCTCCCCAGATTCTCCCCCGTATGGTCAGCCCGGTACTGGCTCGCATAGCTCAGAATCATATGGAAGAGCAGGGAGTTACTTTCCATCTCGGACAGACCGTCACCAAAATTGAAGGTGAAGGTAAAGTTCAGAAGGTTGTAACTCCAGAGCAGACAATTGAAGCTGATATCGTAATTATCTCGGCCGGTGTTATTCCAAATGACAAACTGGCCAGAGATTGTGGTCTTGATTGTAGTGAACGCGGCGGAATTCTTGTTGATGAAAGCATGCGTACATCAGACCCGTTAATCTTTTCAGGTGGTGATTGTGCTATCATCAAAAATCTTGTTGATGATTCGCCTTTCTTCCTGCCTATGGGCTCAATGGCAAACCGTCAGGGCCGTGTAATCGGCAGCAATCTTGCCGGAGCTTCTGAAACATTCCCCGGAGCTGCCGGATCGTTTTGTGTAAAGCTTTTTGAGAAAGCCGCTGCCGGTGTTGGTATGAGTCTGGCCGGAGCCAAGCAGGCCGGATTCGATGCCATCAGCGTTATGCTTATCATGGCTGACCGTGCTCATTTTTATCCTACCAAGGATATGATGACCCTTGAAATGGTTGTGGACCGCAAAACACGCAGAGTCCTCGGTATGCAGGGTGTTTCCGCTAATGGTGATGCTCTGGTTGGCAGGGTTGATTCCGTAGCAGCTATCATGAAGTATAAACCCACTGTGGCAGATGTAAGTAACCTTGAGGTAGCTTACTCACCGCCGTATGCAGCTGCAATGGACGTACTTAATGCTATGGCCAACATGGCGGACAATGCTCTTAATGGTCTTAATCATGGTCATGGACCGGATACTTTTGAAGAATACTGGAAGGAAAGGGAAAGTGGAAAATACTATTTCCTTGATGTCCGTGAACATGCTGATGCCGAACCATTCCTGAATAAATATCCGGAGTATTGGCATAACATTCCTCAGGGTGAAATTCCTAAAAGGTTTAAAGAGCTTCCTACTGACAAACCTCTGGTACTTATCTGCAATACCGGTGGCCGTTCATTTGAAGCCCAGATTATGCTGGACGGATTAGGTTTCAAGGATGTCCGCAATACTCAGGGCGGCATGGCCGTTCTCAAAGCTTATGGCTGTGATATCTAGGCATATTAGCTGTCTAAAAGATTATAGTCGCCAATAAAAATACGGGTTGGATCAGCTTAGTCTGGTCCAACCCGTTTTGGTTATATAAACCAATATATTATCTATATTTATATGAAATAATAATTAAACTAAAGACTGAATCGTTTTGAAGTTTATTGTTTTATATAAAGTTCTCGCTTATATTTTTTGTAATATCTGTCGTATTTTAAGCTGTTGAGCATTGATCTAAAATTGACATAGTGATAGTTCTTATTCAATTGTTATAGTCTTTAATTTCAAGGTGGCACACAATATACGGTGATCATTTATACGTTGAGGGGGGTAGTATGAGATTTTTATTTGTTGATGACGATGAAACGGTTCACATGTACCTCGGTAAGCTGCTTGAGTCTTATGCTAAATGTGATAGTGCTTTGAGTGGTGGCGAAGCCGTTGATATGTATAAAAAAGCCTATGAAGCCGGAGACCCGTACAACGCTGTTTTCATGGATATCATGATGCCGGAAATGGATGGACATGCGGTGGTAAAAAGACTTCGTGATCTTGAAAATGAGTTGCAGGTTCCCGGACCACAGGAATTTAAACTGGTGATGATAACTTCACTTAAGGATACAAAAAATGTGAGCAAGGCCTTTTTTAAGGGACTTGCAACATGTTATATTGTAAAGCCTTTTAACAAGGTTCATGTCCTCCATGAATTGCGCGAAAATGGAATTATCTGACCTTTACCCCGTAGGTTATTCGAGAAGCCTTTTAAAACCGGTTGTTAACCCACCTTATTAACGGAAAAATTTCAGAAAATATAATTCTGGAAAATTTTTTTCTGATTGGATTATTCATGCCTGAGCTTTCTGAAGACCGCCTACAGGTCATAGACCATCGTCCCGGACATTATTTATGTTTCCCTGATGTAATAAAGACTGCTGATAACCAGCTTATGGTTGTGTATAGCGAATTTGACCGCCATGCCGGAACAAGGCGCAAGCTGCTGCTTAAAACCAGTTCCAACTATGGAGAATCATGGAGACTGCCTAGAGTCTTGAGAAGCGCAAAAGCTCATTGCCCACGCCTTAATCTCCTTTCAGACGGCCATATAATGTGTGTTGATGATGACTGTTTCAGCGTTTTGTGGAGCCTTGATAATGGCTTGAATTTTTCTGAAAATGCCTGCTCAAGCTTTAGCCAGCACATGATCCCGAGTCATGTTGTTGAGCTGGATACCGATACATTTCTTATGACCGGGCATACCCACCGTGGAAGCCAGCCTTTAAGCCTGCTGCGGCAGCCTCCGTCCGAACAGATGGTTTATATTTCACATAACCGTGGTAACGACTGGCAGCAGTATTCAATAATGGCCTATGAAAAGGACCTTGTTCTTTGCGAAGCTGATATGGTCAGGCTGCCTGATGGTGATATTTTAGCCGTGCTGCGTGAAAACAGTTTTGTTTACGAACCGATGTATGCGGTAATCAGCCGTGATGACGGGAAAAGCTGGTCTGATCCTGTGCCGACCTGCCTTATCGGACACCGGCCCAGTATAGGTCTGACTTCAGATGGTGATCTGCTTTTAACGTATCGCAATTGCGGGCCTGATGGCGGAACATGTGCGTGGAAAGGTTCTCTCAAAGAATTATTATCCGGTTTTAAGGTTCATGGACGCAGCCCGGCAGAGGATAATCCTGTTTTTACCGCTGAAGGTATGCGTATCATAACAACAAGTCCTGAAAATGCTGTTCGCTATGCTTTGCGTCCCATGACTAATCCGGCCAGAGCCACAGCCTCACTTGAAATTGAAGTCCGGGTTGATCGTTCAGATATTGACGGAAGTGCTGTTCATTTTGGAGGCTGGTGGAAAATTTTGTCTGATAAAGTTATTCCTGCTGCCGAGGAAGGCTCTGAAGCTGCTCCAATTTATCTGGAAGCCGATAAGTTTCACTCTTTTAAGTTTTTATGGAATAAAGGTGAATGCCAGCTTTTAGTGGATGGTAATCCTGTTTATCAATATGAGTTTGATCCCTTTTCAGCTTCCAGTCGTCCGATTTTATTTGGATGTGCCTCTGTTGATGGAGAAAACAGGTGCGACACTATCTGGAAGAGTGTAAGGCTTGAAATCAGGGAACCGGATCGGGATCGTAATTTTGAATGGGCATGGAAATTTTCAGATGGCCGACCGGATAACTGGTTGAGGCACAATGTGCTGGAACTTGCCAATGACAGAAATGCCGCATTTGGTGATTATGGATATTCCGGCTGGACGGAAACAGCTCCGGGTGAATTTTATGCTGTCTGGCATCATGGCGGCAGTGTGGATGCTTCATATATAAAAGGCCGGTCTTCAAGAATTTTAGGCACGACAATGTATAATGAAGATTTTAAAAAATAGAAATTTTGTAGTTTATATCGTAAGGCTTTTTTGAGTAAAATTAACAAATAAAAAAAGGTAGTCAGGAGATACTGGTAATGATGAAAAGATTAGGAATTTTGGTAGTTGCGCTTATGCTTTGTTTTTCAATGTCTGGATGTGCAGCTGTTGTTCTTGGAGGTGCGGCCGCCGGAGGAACATATGTTTATGTAGCAGGGCAGGCTAAACAACAGTTTAATGCCAGCCTCGACAGAACATATCAAGCTGCTATAGCTGCCTGTGGTAAATTGAATCTTCGTATTGAGAAAAAAGAAAAGAAACTTAGTGATGCGTCCATTACTGCGAAAGATTCGGATACAACTGTTATGATAGATATAGAAAGAAAAAGTTCCAATATTTCTGAAGTCAGTGTTCGCTACGGAATTCTTGGAGATGAACAATCTTCTTCACAAATTTTGTCAGCGATTAAAAATTCATTGTAAAATCATAATATTGGCATCTTTATATTTAAAGCTTCAATGGAGTTTCAGTCTCTGTTGAAGCTTTTTTTATATTTTAATAACAATCTTGAATTATCTTAAATTAATCTTTAAGGAGAAAATGAGAATTCATTGGGGCGGGCAGAAATACAAATCTTATATTATAAAAGAAGTTAAGTATGACTGAGAAAGGTGGCAACATCAAAAGTTCAGAAAGTAAAATTAATACTAAAAAAAATAAATGTTTAAGTGATAATAAATGTGATTGCATAAATTCTGTGGTGCTTTCGGAACTGCTAGATTCTGTAAGCGAAGGAGTGGTTATCGTAAGTCCTGACGGTAGAATCTCTTTTGCTAATATCAGTTTCTGCCGTTTTACCGGTATAGCCATAAACAGAGTTGTCGGTGTTGATTTTATAGATTTGTTCCGGGCAGTCTTTGGCGGGGAGTCCTCGCGGTCATTGTCTGACAGTCTTAATATCTGCCGTAATAAAGTAGTTGAGTGTCATGCTCTAAACTGCAGAAAAGGACACCAGACCTTTAAAGTTAAAATGTCTCCTCTGGCCAGCGCTTCTGCTCAGGGAGTGGTGGAGGTTGTTTTTACTGATATATCTGCCCAGCGCAGAACTCAGGAAAAGCTTAGCGAATCGCGCACACTGTATCAGGCCGTTTTTGACGGTGCTGGTGATGCCGTATTTGTTTCCAATTCTTCAGGACGTTTTATTGAGGTCAACCGTGCTGCATGCTCCAATCTTGGGTATAGCCGGGATGAACTGCTCGGACTGACCGCATCTGATATTTTTTCACATAAATACTGCCGCAGGATTCCTGACCAGATATCCACAATTGAACGTGACGGGCAGTCTTTTTTTGAAGTTGAATATGTAAGAAAAGATGGAACTATTTTCCCAGCTGAACTTAGTTCCAGAGCCATAGATTTTGGTGGTAAAAAAGCGTTTCTGACAATTTCGAGAGATATATCGGAAAGAAAAAAATCTGAAAGAAACGCGACCATGAGCCGGATGCGTTTCAAGGCTCTTTATGAATTATCTCACATGTCAGATGGTTCACAGGAAGTTCTCTGGGAATTCACGGTTAATAAAAGTATTGAGATTTCTTCCAGCAGGTCAGGATTCATCTGCCGTGTGGATGGAGCAGGGCAGGATATCAGGATTGCCCGGCTCTATACCTGTGACGGGGGGCAAGTGGTTCCGGTTGAAGCCTCGGAAATTGAGGCCGATGGTATTCTGCTGAAATGCATAAGGACCAGAAAACCTGTCATAATGAATAATATTATCAGAAAAAAAGCTCTGGGAATGCTCCCGGGGAGTGAATATCTCCCAAGCAGAGGACTTGCCCTGCCAATCCTTGATTCAGGGAAAGTCGTAGCGGTCCTTAGTGTTTTCGATAAAGAAAAAACATACTCCAGACGAGATATTTATAACCTGAATCTGCTGATAGAAGGCATGTGGCAGATTGTCTGCAAAAAAGAATCTGAATTGAAAGTCAGGGCATCGCTCAGGGAAAAGGAAACCCTTTTGCGTGAAGTTCATCACAGGGTTAAAAATAATATGCAGGTAATTTCAAGCCTCTTGAATTTACAGACTGAATATATCCGTGACCCTGAGGATTTAAAGCTGATTCGGCACAGCATAGAAAGAGTTCGCTCCATGGCTTATGTGCATGAGCATCTTTACAGATCAGATGATTTAAGCAGAATTAATTTTGCAAGCTACATTGAATATTTAGGAGATAGGCTATTTAAGGCTTATGGATGCGGTAGTAAAATAAGATTCGTCAATTCATTGGATATAGTACGTCTTTCCATTGATCAGGCTCTTCCCTGCGGACTTATTGTTAATGAGTTGATAACGAACGCCATTAATCATGCTTTTCCTGATGACTTTAAAGATGATCAGCGTTTTGTGAAGGTTATCCTGCGTTGCTATGAAGACACCGTTGAATTGGATGTTCAGGATAACGGAGTTGGATGCAGCTCTGAAGAGGGTAGAGGAACACTTGGTCTGACTCTTGTTGAGACTCTGGTCAGCCAGCTTGGAGGAAATCTCTCCAAGGATTGCATGCACGGCACAAGATATCAGCTGACTTTCCCTATAAAATAATTTGTCCCCTTTCAGATATTCAATCTGAAAGGGGACTCGTTTTAAAAGTTTCTGAGATTTTTTTTAATTTAAATATCAGAATGTTAAAAGGCTTCATTTATTATGTTGACTCCTTGCAGATGTCACCTGCCTGAAATCCGCACTCATTATTCTTGCTTTTTCGTCTCCGCAGTCCCAGAGCCATTCAGCTTCTTCACTGAAAAGGAATGCTTTTCTTTTCAGTTTAGTTTTTCCTTTACTTTTAATTTTTTTGAATGTTTTTTCAGCCGTTGTTTTTTTCATTTAAAAAACCTCCATGCCTGTAAAACATTTATACAGAGAACTTTTAAAACCGTTAATTGGATTGATTTATAATTTTCTTATATTGATTTTATACACTGGCGTATGCCTAAAAACAAATTAAATTGTTGTTTTTATAACCTTACATTGCAGCAACTTGCATGCTGCTTACGTTAAAATAATTTTTATGCTTATATTTATGGATGTTATGACAGTATAGTATGTGTTGTGCGTCTTTTTGCGTTGTAATTACTATAAGATATTAGCCTTTTCTGAGTTTAAACATCATCAGTATTGTGTGCTCGAATGGAGAAAAATTGTCATCGGAAATAATATAAATGATTGTTTCTCCCGCGGATGTGGTGCGGGTATCAAGTCCCTCATAGTTGTCAATCGGCAGAGTATTCGGGATATTGGCCATCAATTTTGACTCAAGCACTTTGTTTTTTGCAATATCATTCATATTCAGTGTTGCCAGTCTAACTTTCAATGATCCCGGACCTGTATAGCTTCTTTCAAGGAGCAGCAGCCTTTTGCCGGGAAGTTGGGCAACCGATGTCGGCCGGTATGTTTTGAACCGTTTATATCTGAAAGGAACCCAGTTTCCGGCTTTGCCGACAGCACAAGGGGAAAAGCCATTATCTTCTTTTCCTCCTTCAGTAAGCATAAGTATGCGCCCGTCATCCAGTTTCATCATGGATTCAATTCCGCCATTCTCAGGCAGATGCTTGAAGTTTGGAGGAAAATCGTATCTTGATGGAACGCTGGAAAGGTCGTACCCGTTTCCGGGGTAAAGGTTAATGCGGTGCTTGCGTTCAAAGGCAACAAGAAATCCTGAATCCGGTGCCCGACAGAAAGCTTCTGAATCTGCCCGGTATTTTATTTCAAAAGGCTGGCCTGATATATTGAGCAGCCTTCCAAGTTTTGCTTTGGGGGCTGTCCCGGAAAGTCTTTGCTGTGCATTATAGATAAGGTTTCCGGTAATCCAGAATCCCATGTCTGAAAGTGCAAGAAATTTTTCTCCGTCAGGAGATACCATTAGTTCTGAAAATCCTCCGAAAGCCGGATGTTTGCAGGCTAAGAGAATAGCTCCCATAAATTTCAATTCAGGAATATTTAAATTTTTAATTTCCTGTTCCGTAGGATTAATTTCACTGCTTGAAATTATAACTTCTATTGGATTTTTTTCTTTAACTGCTGCCGGAGATGTTTCTGCAAGACAGAGACAAAGCAGCAGAGGTATGCTAAAAAAAGTTAATTTTTTGATCATGTTGTATTCTCCGTTAATTTCGAAACTGTTTAGCATCAAAACTGCTCGAATGTATACAAGCGGTACGTTTCTTGTATGTAGAAACAGTTAAATTTCGGAAATCAAAATTATTTGCATATACTGAAGGTTTTCAATGAAAATTAAATATTTATCTATATTAACAGTTTTTATTATATTATTTTTTCTTTCCAGCCCGGCGCTGGCGGAAAAGGAAAAAAAGAATGTTCTCTTTTTAAACTCTTATCAGAATGGTTATGCATGGTCTGACGGCATTCTCGATGGAGTTAGAAGTGTGCTTGGTGACAGCGGAATCCCAATTGATCTGCACATTGAATACATGGATACCAAGCGTTTTTTCGGGGACCGCTATCTCCAGCTGCTTCACGAATATTATTCATATAAATATAAAGATTATAAATTTTCGGCGATCATTGTCTCGGATAATAATGCGCTGAATTTTATGCTTAAATATCATGATGATTTGTTCAGAACCGTTCCGGTCTTTTTTTGCGGTATCAACGATTATCATCCTTCAATGATTAAGGATGCGTCTAAGTATGCAGGTATTTTAGAAAATCCTGATGTTGTTTCCAATTTAAATCTGGCCAGAAAATTTAATCCTGATCTCAAGAAAGTAATCGTTATCAGTGATAAATCAGTAACTTCCAGGGCCATACGGCAGCAGATTGTAGATGCCCAGCCCGCTTTTAATGGTGAGCTTGATTTTATTTACTGGGATGACATGCCCCTGTCTCAGATTCTTTCAAGGGCCAGAGTTGCGAGCAGGGACACTGTTTTTCTGTTTACTCCTTTCTATAAGGGAGCCCACGGTGAATTATTCAGTGCTCAGGAAGTTCTTGAAATTCTGCATGAAAATACACCCTGTATGATTTTCAGTGTCTGGAAATTCCTTTTAGGGCATGGAATTGTCGGCGGAAAACTGCTTTCAGGAAATGTGCAGGGCAGAATGGCCGCAAAAATGGCTGTGGATTATCTGAAATCCGGTGAGTTTCCCGCAGGCAAGGTTCAGGACGTTGTTGAGCATAAATATATGTTTGATTATAACGTACTTAAAAAATTCAATATCTCTGATTCAAGAGTTCCTGCTGGCAGCCAGATTATTAATGAACCGGATTATTTTTATAAGCTTGACCGTCAGGTCTTCTGGATTATCATTATCTCCATTGTTGCTTTGAGCATAATTCTGATCCTGCTGCTTATTTCAATAATGCAGAGGCGCAGTGTTGAAACGCGTATCAAATCACAGCTGACTTTCCAGGAAATTCTGATGGATACCATTCCTCTGCTGATCTGCTGGAAAGATTGCAACCAGAGATACCTGGGAGCAAACAGATATTTTACCGATTTTTTTGAGCTGGGAACTCCGGCGGAAATAATCGGCAGGGAAGATAAGTCTCTGATGCCGGAGGAAGAATTCGCCAAACAGGCTGCCGTCTGGGATAAAGAGGTTATCAGCAGTGCAAAACCTCTGCTTCGCATGAGCTGGTCTTTTACCAAAGGAACGGATACTGTCTGGCTGGAAGTTAACAAAGTTCCGGTATACAATGAAAAGGGAAAAGTCGTTGGTACACTTTCAACTTCTCAGGATGTAACCCGCAGGGTTAACCTTGAAAAGCAGCTGCTTCAATCTCAAAAAATGGAAGCAATCGGCACACTTGCCGGGGGCATAGCCCATGACTTTAACAATATCCTGACCTCTATAATAAATTCCATCGAACTTGCGATGGGTGATGTTGATAAAGATACCCTTACATGGAAAGATCTGGCCCGCGCTATCAAAGCTGCAAGAAGAGGCAGCAGGGTCGTCAAGCAGATACTTACATTCAGCCGACCTTCTCAGGAAGGTTTCAGGCCTACTGATTTACGCGAAGTTGTAAGGGAAGCTATTGATTTTATTAAAGCCTCCTTGCCCAGAACAATTCAAGTCTATGTTACCATGCCTGAAGAAATCCCTCTGGTAATGGCCGATCCTACACAGATTCATCAGGTTATAATGAACCTGTGCACCAATTCTTTTCAGGCTATAAGAGAGAACGGCGGTATCATTAATATAGATCTCGTGCTTGTTAATGTTGAGGATGAGCGGGCAAGGTTTATGAGCGTTACTCCGGGAACTTATCTGCGTCTTAGTATTTCAGACGATGGTCCCGGAATTTCGCAGGATATAATGGATAAAATTTTTGATCCTTTCTTTACGACAAAAGGTAAAACAGAAGGAACGGGGCTCGGGCTTGCAGTTGTTCACGGACTCATAAAAGGTCATGGCGGCGGAGTAACTGTTTCCAGCACCCCATTTGTTAAAACTGAATTTGATCTTTATCTTCCTGCACACGGACAACTTAAAGAGATCGGTAAAAGTTTTTCCGGTCCGCTCCCATTGGGTAGAGAGCATATTTTATTTGTTGAAGATGATATCGATCAGCTTGAAACAACACCCAGACTTCTGGAGAGTCTTGGCTATACAGTCACCGCTGTAGGTAGCCCTTTTGAAGCTTTGGACCTTGTCAGGAATGGAGCAGGAAGATATGAGCTGGTCATAACAGATTACGACATGCCTGAAAGTAACGGAATTGAGCTTGCCGGAGAAATCAGCAAGATTGCTCCGGATCTTCCGGTTATGCTTGTTTCAGGCCGTACAGAAGCATGGAAGATGTCATCTTCGGTACAGAATATTCGCAAGATTTTAAGTAAGCCATATAATAAAACCATAATAGCGGACGCCATTAGAATGGTTTTGGGACAAACGGAGATTTCCAGTGGGAAACATACTCATCATTGATGACGATGTGCAGGTCTGCGAGACTATGCAAAGTCTTATTTCCAGAACAGACCATGAAAGCGACAGTGCATTTAATATATCTCAGGCCATGGATAGGCTGGCTCTGAAAAGTTATGATCTTGTTTTTCTGGATATTTCCCTGCCTGACGGCAACGGCCTTGACTCTCTCTCACGCATAAAAGAGTCCAACGGGCATCCTGAGGTAATTATTCTTACCGGAAAGGGCGATCCTGATGGTGCGGAACTGGCTATTCAGGGTGGGGCATGGGATTTTCTGGTTAAGCCTTCCTCAATTAAACAGCTTACTCTTTCGATCAACAGGGCCATGGAGTTTCGCCGTGAAAAACAGGCAAAAGGTGAATGCGTTGTCCTTAACCTCAAAGATGTTGTCGGAAGCAGTGAAGAAATAAAAAAGTGTTACCATCAACTCTCTAATGCCGCCGGATCAGAAGCTAATACGCTGATAACCGGTGAAACAGGAACAGGTAAGGAGCTTTTTGCCAGAACAATTCACGACAACAGCAGCCGCTCTGTTAATAATTTTGTAATCGTTGACTGCGCTTCTCTTACGGATACTTTGGTGGAGAGCACTCTTTTCGGCCATAAAAAGGGTTCTTTCACCGGTGCTCAGTCGGACCGAAAGGGGCTTGTACCTCTGGCTGACAAGGGTACACTGTTTCTTGATGAAGTAGGTGAAATGCCTTTGTCTGTTCAGAAGTCTTTTTTGAGAGTTCTTCAGGAAAGAACGTACCGTCCTGTCGGTGATAACAAAGAATACAACAGTGACTTCAGATTGATTTCAGCAACAAACCGCGATCTGGATGCAATGGTGGAGCGGGGCGAATTCAGACAGGATCTTCTCTACAGGATTAAAACAATCCATATCTTTTTACCGGCTCTTAAGGAACGTGTGAGCGATATCAAGGAGCTGGCTCTTTTCCATCTGGAAAGGCTGACCCGCAGGTATGGTGTTCCTGAAAAAGAGATTGATCCTGAATATTTTGAAATGCTTTACAGCTACGACTGGCCCGGAAATGTGCGTGAACTCTTTAACGCCATCGAACAGTCTTTTGTAGCCACGGGATCTGGTAATACTATTTATCCAATGCATCTCCCATATGAAATACGAATTGAAGCAGTTAAGACGGATATTGAGAAAAGAAACGCAATTAGTGCTACGAATAGTATAAATAATTTAAAAGATAACACGGTTAAGAATATAGGCAACAATTCTGCTGTCAGCGGCTCTGGCGGCCTAAGTTCATCAGACCCCATTTCTGAAGTCCTTTCAGGAACATTACCGTCCCTCAAAAAATTTAAGGGAATTGCTGAGAAAAGATATCTCATGGAATTGCAGAAGAGGTATGACGGGGATGTTGCTTCGATCCTTGAAACCTCTGGACTTTCAAGGTCCCATTTTTATGCATTGTTAAAAAAACATGGCATAAGTCAGTAGTTTTAAAGTCTGAAAAAAAAGCTGTCTGTTTTTTCAGACATTGCTTGGTCTGAAAACTCGGACATTTTTTTGTATCTATTATAATGCCTCCTAATCACTTTTTTTGAGGGAGGCATTATTTTTTTTACCTCTCTGGAAATTCCCGTTTATCAAGGCTGAACGATTCTTTTCAATCAGTATAAGCTAATTCTTTATAACGCAGCTTTCTCAAATTTAATATCAGTTTTATCTATAAATGTTATAGAATACATTAATGTTGATTGTTACACTGAGAAAATACGAAATGAGTATTCAGTATTATTTGTCCGATTTTTCAGACATAAATATATGCGATGAATCCAAAATAAAATAACTATCTGCATTAAGTGTTTAAAATAGCTGCTTAAAACTTGATGTTGCAGAATTGGCACATAATTTGATTAAGGAGGGACGACCATTCAGCCACTTATCTGCCGGGGATTGATTGCTCAGTCAATTTTAACTCTCCGGCTTTATAAAATCCTCAAGGAGCGAATTAATGGCTAAAAACATGAAAACGATGGATGGTAACACCGCTACCGCCCATATTGCTTACGCAATGAGCGATACTGCTGCTATCTATCCTATCACTCCTTCATCCACCATGGGTGAAGTAGCCGAAGAGTGGGCCGCACAGGGCCGTAAAAACATCTTCGGACAGGTTCTTAATGTAAAACAGCTTCAGTCCGAAGCAGGTGCAGCAGGCGCTGTACACGGTTCTCTTGCTGGTGGAGCTCTTACTTCCACTTTCACAGCATCTCAGGGACTTCTTCTGATGATCCCTAACATGTACAAGATCTCCGGTGAACTCCTTCCCGGTGTCTTCCATGTTTCAGCCCGTGCTCTTGCAGCTCAGGCTCTTTCCATTTTCGGTGACCACCAGGACGTAATGGCATGCCGTCAGACCGGTTTTGCTATGCTCGCATCCAGCTCCGTACAGGAAGCTATGGATATGGCTCTGGTTTCTCACCTCGCTGCTATCGAATCCAGCGTTCCTTTCATGCACTTCTTCGACGGATTCCGTACTTCTCACGAAATTCAGAAGATTGAAGTTATTGATTACGAAGATATCAAGCCTCTCGTTGACTGGGAAGCTATTGAAAACTTCCGTTCCAGAGCAATGAATCCTGAACATCCTCATGTTCGCGGTACTGCTCAGAACCCCGATATTTACTATCAGGCTCGTGAAGCTGCCAACCCTTACTACGAACAGGTTCCTTCCATCGTAGTAAGCTGCATGAAGAAAGTAGCAAGCATCACCGGTCGTGAATACAAACCTTTCGACTATGTAGGTGATCCTGCAGCAGAAAGAGTTATTGTTTCCATGGGTTCATCCTGTGAAGCAATTGAAGAAGTTGTTAACAAACTCGTTGCTGAAGGCGAAAAAGTCGGTCTGGTAAAAGTCCGCATGTTCCGTCCTTTCGTACCCGAATACTTCCTCAATATTCTTCCTGCTTCTGCTAAGAACATCACTATCCTTGATCGTACCAAAGAACCCGGTTCTCTTGGCGATCCTCTGTACGAAGATATCTGTACTGCATACGCAGGCAAAGCAAACGCTCCTGTTATCACTGCCGGCCGTTACGGACTGGGTTCCAAGGAATTCCTCCCCAGCATGGCTAAAGCAGTTTTCGACAACATGCTCGTTGCTGCACCTAAAGACCACTTCAATGTTGGTATCGAAGATGATGTAACTGAAACTTCCCTCGAAGTTGAAGGCACTCTCGACACAACTCCTGCTGGCACTGTTCAGTGTAAGTTCTGGGGTCTTGGTTCTGACGGTACTGTCGGTGCTAACAAACAGGCTATTAAAATTATTGGTGACAACACCGATATGTTCGCACAGGGTTACTTCGCTTACGACTCCAAAAAGTCCGGCGGTATCACTGTTTCCCATCTGCGTTTCGGTGCTGAGCCCATCCAGTCTACCTACCTGGTAACTATGGCTGACTTCATCGCATGCCACAACCCGGCATACGTACATCTTTATGATGTTCTTGAAGGCATCAGAGACAACGGTACTTTCCTGCTTAACAGCCACTGGACTCTGGAAGATATGGATAAAGAACTTCCTGCTTCCATGCGTCGCACAATTGCAGAAAAGAATCTCAAGTTCTACACCATCGATGCTGTTAAGATCGCTGCCAATGTCGGCCTCGGCGGACGCATCAACATGGTTATGCAGACTGCTTTCTTCAAGCTTGCCAACGTAATTCCTTTCGAACAGGCAACTGAGCTTCTTAAAGCATCCATCAAGAAAGCATACGGCAAGAAGGGCGACAAGATCGTCAACATGAACAACGCCGCTGTTGACCAGGCTGTAGAAAATCTCGTTGAGATCAAATACCCCGAATCCTGGAAGGATCTTAAAGACGATGCAGCTTGTGATTGTGATGAACCAGCATACATCAGTGATGTTGTTCGTCCTATCCTTGCTCAGAAAGGTGACGATCTGCCTGTTTCCACTTTCGAAGCAGACGGTGTTGTTCCCCTCGGAACTTCCAAGTTCGAAAAACGCGGCGTAGCCATCAATGTTCCTGAATGGCTCCCTGAAAACTGCATTCAGTGTAACCAGTGCTCATTTGTCTGCCCCCACGCAGCAATCCGTCCTGTTCTGGCTGCTGATGAAGAACTTGAAAACGCTCCTGAAACATTCGTTACCGTTGATGCCAAGGGTAAAGAACTCAAGGGCCTCAAGTACCGCATGCAGGTTTATTCTCAGGACTGCCTCGGTTGCGGTAACTGCGCAGATATCTGCCCCGCCAAGGAAAAGGCTCTCGTTATGAAGCCTATCGATACTCAGCTTGACACTCAGGTACCTAACCTTGAGTTTGCTGAAACAATTCCTGAAAAAGACTCCCTGATGAACCGTTCTTCCGTAAAGGGAAGCCAGTTCCAGCGTCCTCTTCTTGAGTTCTCCGGCGCTTGCGCAGGTTGTGGTGAAACTCCTTATGTTAAAGTTATGACCCAGCTTTTCGGTGAACGCATGCTCATCGCAAACGCAACCGGTTGTTCCTCTATCTGGGGTGCATCTGCTCCTACCGTTCCTTACTGCACCAACAAAGACGGTTTCGGTCCTGCATGGGGCAACTCCCTCTTCGAAGATGCTGCTGAGTTCGGTTACGGAATCGATATGGCTGTTTCTCACCGCCGCAATAAACTTGTCGACCTCGTTAATGAAGCTCTTGAAGCCGGCGTTCCTGCCGACCTTGAAGAAGCTATGAAGGGTTGGCTTGAAAATAAAGATAATGCTGAGCTTTCTGCAGAATACGGCAACAAAGTCTGCCAGCTTCTTATGACTGCTCCTCACAGCGAAGTTCTTCATGAAATCGCTGATATGGAAGACCTGTTCACCAAGAAATCCGTATGGATCTTCGGTGGTGACGGTTGGGGATATGATATCGGATTCGGTGGTGTAGACCATGTTCTCGCTTCCGGTGAAGACATCAACATCCTGATCCTTGACACCGAAGTTTACTCAAACACCGGTGGTCAGTCTTCCAAAGCAACACCTCTTGGCTCTATCGCCAAGTTTGCTGCTGCCGGTAAGAAAACCGGTAAAAAAGACCTTGGCCGCATGATGATGACCTACGGCTACGTTTACGTTGCTTCTGTCTCCATGGGCGCCAACAAGAACCAGTTCGTCAAGGCTCTTCAGGAAGCTGAAGCTTACCCCGGACCGTCTCTGGTTATCGCATACGCTCCTTGTATCAACCAGGGTATCAGAAAGGGTATGGGTAAAACCCAGCTCGAAGGCAAGCTTGCTGTTGAATCAGGCTACTGGCCTCTTTACCGCTACAATCCTCTTCTTGCTGAGGATGGTAAGAACCCGCTCACCATTGATTCCAAGGATCCTGATGGAACCATTCAGGAATTCATGGGCGGTGAAAACCGCTTCGGTCTTCTCGAAAGAACCAAGCCGGAAGTATCCAAGAAGTATCGTTCACAGATCGAGAAAGATTACATCGATCGTTACAAGATGCTTAAATACCTTGCTGCTGCCGACTTCAGCGAAGACGAAGAATAACCACTCCATTCCCAGATCGGGCCTATGCCACAGGCCCGATCAGGGAACTTCCTTTTCCGGACCGCTTTTGAAGGTGTGCGGTCCGGTGCTGAAGGGGAGAGTGAGTCACCAGCCGCAGGTGTAAAAACGGACTGTCTAGGGTGGTAAGATGGCGGATGTCTTATCTGCCTCTACTTGTGTTTTTTGTTCTTTAAGGAGGAAACATGTCAATCGGTGTACTGGCCCTCGTGGCCCTCGTTCCAATTGTTCTGGCTCTTATTCTCATGGTTGGTCTGCGCTGGCCTGCAACCAAGGCAATGCCTATTTCATGGCTTTCATGCGCAGTAGCCGCAGTAGCTGTATGGAAACTGCCTGTAGCTTATGTCGCAGCACTCAGTCTTCAGGGTGTAGTAACTGCAATTGGTATTCTTATTATTGTTTTCGGTGCTCTCTTGATTCTTTATACTCTGCAGAACAGTGGTGGTATGGAAACCATTCAATACGGATTTCAGGACATATCCCGTGACCGCCGCATCCAGGTGCTGATCATCGGTTACATGTTCGCCGCATTTATTGAAGGTGCCGCCGGTTTCGGTACCCCTGCAGCTCTGGCAGCTCCGCTGCTCTTAAGCCTCGGATTCCCCCCGCTTTGTGCAGCTGTTATGTGTCTGGTATTCAACTCCTTCCCGGTAACCTTCGGTGCTGTAGGTACTCCGGTTGTTCTCGGACTTAAATACCTGACCGGTCTTGTTAACAACGCTGTTGCTTCAGCTATTCCCGGCCTTAACTTCCATTCCATGGAATCTTTTAACATGACTGTAGGTAAATGGGCATCTCTGATGCATGTTCCCATGATCTTTATCCTGCCTATCTTCATGCTTGGCTTCATGACCAGATTCTTTGGTGAAAACAAAAAATGGAGTGAAGGTTTTGCAGCATGGAAATTCTGTATTTTCTCTGCTGTTGCTTTTACTGTTCCTTATCTCATTACCGCTTTTCTCGTTGGTCCTGAGTTCCCTTCACTTATCGGTGGTCTTGTGGGTCTCGGTATCACCATCTACGGTGCTAAAAAAGGCTTCTGCGTTCCTAAAGAAACTTGGAACTTCGGTCCCCGTTCCAGCTGGGATGATGACTGGGTAGGTTCTGTATGCGCTGATGAAGACTGCGTATTCAAAGCTCACATGAGCCAGTTCCGTGCATGGATTCCTTATGTTCTTATCGGTGCTATCCTCGTTGTTACCCGTATCCCCAGCCTCGGCCTCAAGGGACTGCTGGTAGCTCCTTCAATCGATTTCAAAGGCATTCTCGGATTTGAAACCGTTAATGCTTCAATCAAGTACCTTTACCTCCCGGGAACAATTCCTTTTATCCTCGTTGCAATCCTGACTATCGGCATCCACAAAATGTCCGGTGAAAGAGTTTCTGCAGCATGGAAGGAAGCTATCGGTAAAATGAAGAATCCTGCTATTGCACTGTTCTTCTCCGTTGCTATTGTTTCTATCTTCCGTGGTTCCGGTATATCCGACGCAGCTCTCAACCCTAATGGATACCTTTCCATGCCTCTGGCTCTTGCTGATGCTGTTTCCAAGCTTGCAGGTCAGACCTGGCCTATGTTTGCTTCATTTGTCGGTGGTCTCGGTTCCTACATCACCGGTTCAAATACTGTTTCCGACCTTCTGTTTGCGGAATTCCAGTGGGGCGTTGCTTCCTCCCTGTCACTTCCTCATCAGATTATCGTTGCTGCCCAGTCTGTTGGTGGTGCTATGGGTAACATGGTCTGCATCCATAACATCGTTGCTGCCTGTGCGGTTGTTGGCCTTTCCGGTATGGAAGGTGCAATTCTCAGACGTACAATCTGGCCCTTCCTTCTCTACGGCGCATGCGTAGGTATCGTTGCAACACTGTTCTCATTCGTGTTCTTCCCGGGCCTGTTCTAATATAAAAATGTTAACCAAAGCGGACCGGCTTCCGACCGGTCCGCTTTTTAATAATAAAACGGCGGTTACAGCCCGCTGTAAACAGCAAAATACCTGAATCAGAAAAGAGGAGTTCCAAATGTCCAACGACAAACTGATGAAAGAGTTTGAAGCGATTGTAGGAGCGGAAGGAGTTATGAACTCCGAATCCGATCTTCATTCGTATTCATACGACTCCGCTGTGCTTGATCCAAGAGTACCTGCTTTTGTTATCAAGCCTTCAAACACCGATCAGCTTGGCCCTGTTGTCAAGCTCTGTAACGACAATGGTCTTCCTATCACCGTTCGCGGCGCAGGAACCAATCTTTCCGGAGGAACCATTCCTCATCCCGGTGGAGTCGTTTTACTGACAAACGGTCTTAACAAGATTCTTGAAATCAACGAACAGGATCTCTACGCAGTAGTAGAACCCGGTGTTGTAACTGCTCAGTTTGCAGCAGAAGTAGCAAGCCGCGGTCTTTTCTATCCCCCCGATCCGGGCAGTCAGGCTGTTTCCACCATTGGTGGTAACGTTGCCGAAAACGCCGGCGGTCTTCGTGGTCTGAAATACGGTGTTACCAAAGATTATGTAATGGGCATCGATTTCTGGGATGTTAACGGAGATCTTATCAAATCCGGTTCACGCACAGTTAAATGTGTTACCGGTTACAACCTCGGTGGTCTGATGGTTGCTTCTGAAGGCACTCTCGGTGTTTTCAACAACATCATTTTGAAACTCGTTCCACCGCCGAAGGCACAGAAAGCTATGATGGCTGTTTTTGACAACATTGATAAGGCTTCAGAATCAGTTGCCGCCATCATTGCTAATAAAATTGTTCCCTGTACTCTTGAGTTCCTCGATAATGCTTCTCTGCGTTATGTTGAAGCATTTACAAAAGCCGGACTCCCTGTTGACGCTGACGCTGTTCTGCTGATCGAAGTTGACGGTCACCCTGCAGAAGTTGCTGAAGATGCTGAAAAAGTTGTCGATCTTTGTAAGAAAATCGGTGCAACTTCCGTGCATCTTGCTGAAACAGCTGAAGAACGCGACAAACTCTGGTTTGCACGTCGTAACGCTCTGCCTGCTCTTGCAAGGGCGAAACCGACAACCGTTCTCGAGGATGCAACTGTACCCCGCAGCCAGATTCCTGCTATGGTTCGTTCCGTTAATGAAATTGGTAAAAAATACAATGTTGAGATCGGAACTTTCGGTCATGCAGGTGACGGTAACCTTCATCCTACTATTCTTTGCGATCGCAGAAACGAAGAAGAGTTCAAACGTGTTGAAGCTGCTGTTGACGAGATTTTTGATGTGGCTCTCTCCCTTAAGGGAACCCTTTCCGGCGAACACGGAATCGGAATGGCCAAATCAAAATGGATGGAAAAAGAGACATCCAAGGCAACTCTTGAATACTCATTGAAGATGAAAAGGGCCATTGACCCCAACAACATCCTTAACCCCGGTAAGATCATAGGAGGTTAATGAGGTGTCCGATCTGAATAGACTGGCTTCCATGTTGATGGAGCTTGACGACCAGATGGCCGCCTGCATGAAGTGCGGCATGTGTCAGGCTGTCTGTCCTGTATTTGCCGAATCCATGAAAGAATCAGATGTAACCAGAGGAAAAATTGCTCTTCTGGAAAAGCTGGCTCATGAAATGGTTAAAGACGTTGATGAGGTCAATGAAAAGCTGAACAGATGTCTGCTTTGCGGAACCTGTGCAGCCAACTGTCCCAGCGGCGTTAAAATCATGGACATCTTCATGAAGGCTCGAGTGATTGTCACTACATATAAAGGACTTTCTCCGGTTAAAAAGGCTATATTTAAAGGCCTTCTGGACCGTCCTAAACTTTTTAACCTTCTGACAGACATGGGTGCTGTTTTCGGAAGCCCCTTTATGCGTTCCGCTGATAAAACCATCGGTACCAAAAGTTGTGCTCTGCTTACTCCGCTCATTGGTAAAAGACATTTTATGCCTCTTGCCAAACGTCCTTTCAGAAAGGATTACCCCAGCCTCGATACCGAGCGTGGAGAATCCGGACTTAAAGTCGCATTCTTCCCAGGTTGCGTGGTTGACAAGATGTTCCCTCATGTAGGGCATGCCGTAATTAAAGTCCTGAATCATCATGGTGTAGGTATTTACCTCCCTGAAAATCAGGCCTGCTGCGGTATTCCTACACTTGCTTCAGGTGATCTGGATACCTTCCTCAGCCTGATGCGTAAGAATGTCGAAGCCTTTGACGGCGGTTACTTTGATTACATTGTAACTCCGTGTGCTACCTGTACTTCAACAATCAAGGAAACATGGCCTAAGATGCTTGATGACGCCAACTCCGATATTAAGGAGAAGGTTCAGGAGCTTGCTGACAAGGCTATGGATATCAATCAGTTCCTCGTTGATGTAGTAGGTGTTAAAGCTCTTGATCATAAGGCCGGCGGCAAAGTTGTTACTTACCACGACCCCTGTCACCTCCAGAAGTCGCTTGGTGTAGCTGCACAGCCCCGTGAACTCCTCAAGGCAAATCCTGACTACGAGTTCAAGGAAATGAATGAGGCAAACCGCTGCTGTGGTAACGGCGGTAGTTTCAACCTCTATCATTACGACCTTTCTAAAAAGATCGGTGAGCGTAAAAGAGACAATGTTCGTGCTTCCGGCGCGGATGTAGTCGCAACTGGTTGTCCTGCATGCATGATGCAGCTGGGTGACCTTCTTTCTCAGTCCGGAGGCGGAGTCGATGTACGTCACGTCCTGGAAATATATGCTGAGATGATCGATTAATCATAAAAAAATGAAAAAGTAGTCCGGAATGTTTAAGTCATTCTGGACTACTTTTTAAAATTCGTTTTTAGTTGGGTGGTTGGTTTTGGCGGGCCAGTAGGGTGTCTGAGGTGATACCCGCCTGCATTTTCATACAACCAAAGCGGGTATAACCCTGAAACCGTTACGGGACTGACCACTCGCGAGATAAACAGGAGTTATTCTAGTGTCCAAAAACTTGTATATCACCGCCACAGAAGAAAAGAGTGGAAAATCGGCGATAGCTCTCGGCGTTATGCAGCTACTTATGCGTGATATTCAAAACGTCGCTTTTTTCCGCCCAATCATAAATGATGACCAGATTGGAAGCTTTGATCATGATATCAATCTTATCATGAAGTATTTCAAGCTGGACATCCCTTATGAAGATACCTACGCATATACTCTGAAAGAAGCCCGTGAGCTGATCAACAGCGGACAGCGTTCTGTTCTGCTTGAACAAATTCTTAATAAATACAGCTCCCTTGAAGAAAAATATGACTTTGTACTCTGTGAAGGCACAGACTTTCAGGGCAAGGATCAGTCTTTCGAATTCGATATCAATGCTGAAATAGCTGCCAACCTCGGCTGCCCGGTTCTGTTGGTTGCCAACGGAAAGGGACGCACAGCTGCTGAAATCACTTCTTCGGTTCAGCTTGTCATTGATGCACTTGAAGATAAGAGCGTTGATACCGTTGCTGCAGTAATCAATAGAGTTGCTGCTGAAGCAAAAGAAGATATTTCCGACATCATTGCAGGCATTTCCAGCAAATCAGGCGAAGGAAATGAAATAAGTGTTTACGCCATTCCCGAAGACGAAAGTCTCGGCAATCCGACTATGAATGATGTCTGCAAATGGCTTGATGCATCTGTTCTTTACGGTCATGGCCGCCTTGACACCCTCGTTGACGATTATGTCATCGCCGCTATGCGTATTGCCAATTTCCTTGAATACATTGAACCAGGAAGCCTTATTATTACTCCCGGTGACCGCTCCGATATTATTCTCAGCAGTCTCGCTTCCAGACTTTCTACTTCATATCCCGATATTGCAGGTATTCTCCTTACCGGAGGACTTCAGCCCAGCTCCAGCATTCACAGGCTGATTGAAGGATGGACCGGTGTTCCGATTCCGATTCTTTCCGTTCCTACAAATACATATCGCACCACTCAGATTCTTTCTGAACTTCACGGCCGCATTGATCCTGAAGATCAGCGTAAAACAGCTTCAGCACTGGGTACTTTCGAATCCAATATTGCTGTGGATGAACTCCGTCAGAAGCTTGTTGCCACTAAATCCAGCAAAGTTACTCCTAAAATGTTCGAGTACAAACTGGTTCAGAAAGCAAAAGCCAACAAGCAGACAATTGTACTGCCCGAAGGCACCAGTGACCGTGTTCTTCAGGCCGCTGATATCATCGCTCGCAGAGGCGTTGCGGATGTAGTTCTGCTTGGTGACGCTGATGAAGTTGGTTCCAAGATCTCTTCACTTGGTCTTGAAATGGATGGAGTACGTATTCTTGATCCTAAATCAACACCTCAGTTTGATGACTACTGCAAGACTTATTACGAGCTGCGCAAGCACAAAGGTATTCTGGAATCAGATGCCCGTGACCGCATGATGGATCCCACATACTTCGGTACAATGATGGTACATAAGGGTGATGCTGATGGAATGGTTTCAGGATCTGTTACTACAACAGCTCATACTATCCGTCCTGCATTTGAAATCATCAAGACCAAGAAAACAGCTAAAATCGTTTCCAGTGTCTTCCTGATGTGTCTCAAGGATCGCGTTCTTGTATTCGGTGACTGCGCTGTCAACCCGAACCCCAATGCTGATCAGCTCGCAGAAATTGCTTTAAGCTCTGCACAGACTGCAAGCATCTTCGGTGTTGAACCCCGTGTTGCCCTGATGTCTTACTCCACCGGTCAGTCCGGTAAGGGTGCAGACGTTGAAAAGGTTAAAGAAGCTGCAAGCATTGCCAAAGAACGTAATCCTGAACTTCTTCTTGAAGGACCTATCCAGTATGACGCTGCTATTGATCCTTCTGTAGCAAAAACCAAACTTCCGGACAGTCAGGTTGCAGGAAAGGCCACCGTATTCATTTTCCCCGACCTCAACACCGGTAACAACACATATAAAGCGGTTCAGCGTTCCGCAGAACAGTCTGTTGCAATCGGACCTGTTCTTCAGGGACTCAACAAACCTGTAAACGACCTCTCCAGAGGTTGTACCGTACCTGATATCGTTAACACCGTAGCAATAACCGCCGTACAGGCTCAGGCAGAAAAAGGATTAATTTAATGAAAATACTTGTTATCAATGCCGGAAGCTCTTCCATTAAGTACCAGCTCCTCGACATGGATACCCAGAAGCCTTTAGCTTCAGGTGTTGTTGAGCGTATCGGAGAAGACATGGGTACCATCAGCCACAAGGCTTTTCCCGGTACTCCTGAAGAAAATAAATTCTCTGCAGAAAAACCTTTCCCCACTCATAAAGAAGGTATGCACGAAGTTGTAGCTCTGCTTACCGACTCTGAGAAGGGTGTTATCAAAGACCGTTCTGAAATCAGCGGAATCGGTCACAGAATCGTGCACGGTGGCGAATACTTCTTCGCTCCTGCCGTTGTTGATAACGATCTTATTGAAAAGCTCCGCAAGACAATTCCTCTTGCTCCGCTTCACAACCCCGGTCATATCATCGGAATCGAAGTTGCTCTTGAGCTCTTCCCCGGTGTTAAACAGGTTTGCGTATTCGATACTGCATTCCATCAGACCATGGAACCCAAAGCATACATGTACGGCGTTCCTTACGAACTTTACGAAGAAACCGGACTGCGCCGTTACGGTGCTCACGGCACATCTCATAAATACATCACTGATCAGGCTGCCAAATATTTCGGCAAGCCTAAAGAAGAATGCAACTTTGTTACCGTTCACCTCGGCAACGGTGCTTCTCTCAGTGCTGTTAAAAATGGCAAATGTTATGACACTTCCATGGGGCTTACACCTCTTGGCGGTATCATAATGGGAACTCGCTGCGGTGATATCGATCCTGCTATCGTAGGATATATCGCAGATCAGAAGGGTTGGGATCTTCAGAAAATTATTGATACCCTGACCCATGAAAGCGGACTTAAAGGTATCTGCGGATCAAATGACCTGCGTGATATCCACAAACGCCGCGAAGAAGGCGACGAACGCGCTCAGCTTGCATTCGATATGGCAACACATCGTTGCCGCCAGTTCATTGGAGCATACTTCTTTGAACTCGGTAAGGTTGACGCAATCATCTTTACTGCCGGTATTGGTGAAAACGATCCGTTGTATCGCGCTGCTGTTCTTGAAGGTCTTGAAAACTTCGGTATCAAAGTTGATGCTGAGAAGAATGAAAACTGGAATAGACAGCCTTCCGCTATCAGCACTGATGACAGTGCTGTTAAAGTTCTCGTTATTGCCACTAATGAAGAACTCGAAATTGCTAACGAAACCGTTGCAATTTTGAATAAATAACTGTTGGTAAAGAGGGACCGGACTTTTATCCGGTCCCTCTTTTTAGGAATGAAACGGAAGCTGAAGGACCAGCGGCTTCCAGCAGAGTTCCGGCCTGATTCGGAAGATTGGGCCATATCCGCAAGAATTGGAACTCCTGGCGGTATATATGGACTCTGTTAACCTGTTTGTCGGATGAAAATCCGTCTATGGAGCTGAAATGGCTGTCTCTAAAAAAATTATTGACACATTCAAAGAGAAGGCAGAGCTGGTAAGCGCTGTCGTCACTGAAGTTAAGTCAATTGATGAAGCGCTTCAGTACACTGTCGACTTGTGTGATAAAAAAGAAGCTTGCAAACTTCTCATCTCCGGTTGTGAAGAAAATCTTTCGGAAAAAGCAGGTGATCTCTGTGACCTGAAAGCCGGTAAGATTATTTCTGCACCTGCCCTTGATAAGAAGACCTACACCAAGTTTACAAAACTTTGTGATGAAAGAGGCTTCAGTCTTATATCCGAAGGCATGCGTAACCATCTTGCCGGGATCGATATCGGTTTTACCTACGTCGATCATGCAATTGCCGAAACCGGAACTCTGGTACTGAATTCCTGTAGCGAAGAGCTGCGTCTTGCCACTATGGTTAGTGAAATTCATGTTGCTGTTCTGCCTGTTTCCAAAATCAAGGAAACTTCATACGAGGTGGAAAAAGCAGTAGAAGATGACATGAGAAAAGGACCAAATTATACCGCCTTTATCACCGGCGCCAGCCGTACTTCTGATATTGAGCGTGTTCTCACCATTGGTGTTCACGGTCCCCTTGAACTTCACATCCTTTTATTGGAGGACTAATAATGCAGGACGCAAAAGATCTCAAACAGTACCGCGATCAGTTGCAGGACTCCCTGCAAAATGAATTTCTGCGGACAGCAATGGATAGATTCGTTGTTGCTTACCGTGGCAGCCGTGCAAAAGCATTTGCTGATATGGACGAAAAAGCCCTTATCAGTGAAGTTGCATGTGCCAAGGATGATGCTGCAACTCGTCTGGATTCTCTCTATGCTCAGTTTAAAGAAGAAGCTGAAAAACGCGGCGCCGTTGTTCATCTGGCAAAAACAGCCACTGAAGCAAACGAAATTATCGGCCGTATTGCAAAAGAAGAGAACTGTCAGAATATTGTTAAATCCAAGTCAATGACCGCTGAGGAAACTCTCCTCAACCACCATCTTGAAGATCTCGGTCTCAATGTTGTTGAAACCGACCTTGGAGAGTGGATTATTCAGCTTCGCCATGAAGGCCCGAGCCACATGGTTATGCCGGCCATTCACCTTTCCCGTAATCAGGTAAGCGATCTGTTTACCGATGTTACCGGATGCAAACAGGGTGTTGATATTGAAAAGCTGGTTAAAGTTGCAAGGCGTGAACTTCGCCAGAAGTTTGCTGAAGCTGACATGGGTATTTCCGGGGGTAACTTCGCTATTGCCGAGACCGGTACAATCGGTCTGGTAACCAACGAAGGAAACGCCCGTCTGGTCACAACCCTTCCCAGAGTACACGTTGCTCTTATGGGACTGGATAAGCTGACCCCTAAACTGCACGACGCTTTGCGCGTGCTCAAGGTCTTGCCCCGTAATGCAACCGGGCAGGCGATCACCTCTTATGTAACCTGGATCACCGGGTCCAACGAGTGCGCGGCGGCAGAGGATAACAGGAAAAAAGTGCACTTCGTGTTTTTGGACAATGGAAGAAGCGCTCTCGCAAAGGACCCGGTGTTCTCCCAGGTACTGCGCTGCGTTCGCTGCGGTGCATGTGCCAACGTCTGTCCTGTATACCGTCTTGTTGGCGGACACAAAATGGGACACATATACATCGGTGCTATCGGACTGATTCTGACTTACTTCTTCCACGGAAGAGAAAAAGCCAAAAACCTTGTTCAGAACTGCATTAACTGCGGAGCCTGTAAGGAAATCTGTGCCGGTGGTATTGATCTGCCAAGACTGATTAAAGAAATTCATGTTCTTATTCAGGATGAAGAAGGCAGCCCTGTTCAGTCCACACTTCTTGGAAAGCTGCTTAAAAACCGCAAGCTTTTCCACACTCTTTTAAGGACTGCTAAATATGCTCAGAAGCCTGTGGCAAGAAAAGACGGTTTCCTGCGTCATCTGCCCATGATCTTCTCACCCGAGCACAACTTCCGCGCTCTGCCTACTGTAGCTGCCAAACCTTTCCGTGATATGTGGAAAGATGTTAAGCCTAAAGTTGACAAGCCGGTTCTGAAAGTTGCTCTGTTCAGCGGATGTGTGCAGGATTTTGTTTATCCTGAACAGTCTGTTGCTACAGTTAAAATGCTCGAAGGCCGTAATGTTGCTGTTGATTTCCCTATGGATCAGTCCTGCTGCGGACTTCCTGTTCAGATGATGGGTGAAAAGAAGGCTGCTGTTGAAGTTGCCATCCAGAACGTGACCGCCTTTGATGCTGCTGACTACGATTACATCCTGACCATGTGTGCCTCATGTGCATCACATCTCAAACACAACTATCCCAAACTGATTGGTAACGAACCTGGTTTTGAGGTTAAAGTTCAGCAGTTTGCAGATAAGGTAATCGACTTCAGCTCATTTATGAATGATGTACTCGGCCTTACTGAAGCTGATTTCAGTGATACAGTCGGCCGCAAAGTTACTTATCATGCTCCCTGCCATCTTTGCAGAGGACTGGAAGTTAAAGATGCACCGCGTGAACTGATGAAGAAATCAGGTCTCCAGTACATTGAATGTGAAGAAGAGGAAGTTTGTTGTGGCTTCGGTGGAACTTACTCAATGAAATTCCCCAAAATGTCTCAGCAGCTTCTTGAAAAGAAAATAGAGCATGTCAAAGCTACCGGCGCCGATGTTCTTCTTACTGACTGCCCCGGCTGTGTAATGCAGTTACGCGGTGGAGCCAAAAAGATGGGCCTCGATATTGAAGTAAGACATATTGCCGAAGCTCTGGCAGAGCGTAAAAAATAATTAATGCGATCTTCCTGTCGTCAAACAACAGGAAGCTCTGATCTGCATTGGCGCGGCGTAACATTAAGTTGTTGCCTCCATTTCCGGAATAATTCACCTCGCAACTGAACTCTTCCGGTAATATCAACGCCGCTTTCGGGCCCTTCCACCTTTCGCCCCGGTGGGAGGGCCTTTTTTTCACATCAATCAGACTATTATTGGTGGGCGTTATAAATCTAATGTAGTTTGTTAAAAATATAGGTTATATGTAACTAAACAGACACAATTTGTTTTTGGGGAGAAACAATTGTGTTAAATTTTACCCGCCAGGGGGGATGTGATGTTCAAAAATTTATCAGTTGCCGGGAGGTTTATAGTTTTAATCTCGGTAATTATCGTCTTTGTGATTATAACAAGTTATATGTTCAGGATGGCCATTTCCAATGTGACCGAAATAGGTGCAACAGAAACAGCTACTGTAATGCTCAAGGACCAGAAGGATAAGCTGAGAGTTGCAACTATCTCTATGGCGATGTCTCTTGCCCGGGAAATAAGAGATATTCCGTCAGAAGAACGCCGTATAGAATTTATTAAAAATGCGGTGGAAGATATAAGGTTCGAAAAGGACAAATCCGGATATTTCTTTGTTTATAAGAAAACCACCGTTGTCACTGTTCCGACAAATAAATCTGTTACCGGTAAGGAATTGAGCGGAGTTAAGGATAAGAACGGTGTTTATTATGTCAGCGATCTGGCTAAAAGAGCCAGTGAAGGAGGCGGTTTTGTTGAATATGTTTACAACAAGCCCGGAAAAGGACTTCAGCCCAAGCTCGGATATGCTATGATGATACCCGGCACTGACATGTGGATAGGCACCGGTATCTATATTGACAATATTCAAACTGAAAGACAGCGCATATTCAATAAAATGGACGACAGCGCCCATACAATTTCTTTGCGTATTTTCCTTGGAATCGGAGCTGTTTTTATTCTTATCGTCCTGCCCCTTGCTCTGCTTATGATTCGTTCAATAGTCGGTCCGCTTAAGGAAGCAAGTGCCGCAGCTGTAGCTGTATCTGAAGGTGATCTTAGCGTTTCTCTTAATCCTAAAGGTAGAAATGAACTTTCCACATTGCAGTCTTCCTTGAATTCAATGGTCTCAACTCTCAGCAGCAATCTTGAGAGTATCAAACATAAGGAAGAAGAAGCCAAGGAGCAGGCCCGAGCCGCCGAAGATGCCATGCATAAGGCTGAGGAAGCTCTGGTTAAAGCCGAAGGAGCTAAAAAGGAAGGTATGCTGGCTGCAGCCCATCAGATTGAAGGGGTAATTGAAAAAATTACTGAAATCGTCAGTGAGGTTGTGGACCGGACAGAAAATATTCTTAAATCAAGTGATTTCCAGAAACAGCGTGTAGCTGAAACTGCTACAGCTATGGAAGAAATGAATGCCACGGTGCTTGAAGTTGCACGTAATGCTTCTGAAACCAATGAAGGTTCTCAGCATACAATGCAAAAGGCTTCCGAAGGTGAAACTGTTGTGCGTGACACCATAAGTGCCATGGGCCTGATACATGACAGAACAACAGAGCTTAAAGAGATTATGGGAAAACTCGAAGCACAGTCGGCTGAAATCGGCAGTGTCATGGGTGTAATTAATGATATTGCGGACCAGACCAATCTTCTGGCTCTTAACGCTGCTATTGAAGCTGCCCGTGCTGGTGAGGCCGGCAGAGGCTTTGCCGTTGTAGCGGATGAAGTCCGTAAACTTGCTGAAAAAACTATCGGGGCTACCGATGAAGTTGAAAAAAGTATCAACTCCATTCAAATTCTTGCCCGAGAAAACGTGAAGGGTGTTGATGAGACTGTAGAAGCTGTTTCAGGTGCAACTGATCTTTCAGAAAAGTCCGGTCAGGTTCTTTCTGAAATTGTTGAGCTGTCAAGAATTGCTGCTGATCAGATTCGTTCAATTGCAACTGCCGCGGAACAACAGTCGGCCACATCTGAAGAAATCAACCGCAGTGTCGCTGAAATTGACTCCTTTGCTGAAGATAATGCCAGAAACAGTTCTGACGCTGCAGAAGGGGCAAACTCCCTGTCGGATCAGGTTAGAACTCTGGTTGCACTTGTTGAAGAAATGCGTAACTAATCGGTTTTGCTACTCTGCTCAGGCAGTGTCTGTTTTTAAAACTCTTAATAGTTGGTAGGACTTTAAAAATGATTAAGCACATTGTTATGTGGACTCTTAAGGATGAGGCTGAAGGAGCAACCAAGCTGGAAAATGCTAAAAAGATGAAAGAGATTCTTGAAGCTCTGGCTGATAAAATTGATTTTTTAAACCATATTGAAGTCAGTTACGATGTTTTTGAATCCGTACCCGGGTGTGATGTTATTCTCTTCACAGAATTTGATGATAAAGAGAAGCTCAATGCTTATGCTATTCATCCTCTTCATCTTGAATGCGTTGATTTCATTAAAAAAGTTGTTACTTCCAGAAGTGCCGTTGATTATGTGATTTAGTTGTTTTTTACATATAAGACTTATTTTGTTTTCAACTGGAAATCAAAATTGTTATGAAAGTTTAAATGCCGCTATATGGAAAATCCATGTAGCGGCATTTTTTCGTTCCCGGTTTTTAAGCAGTGTTCAGACTGTTTAGGAGATATTTTGTTTTTTTGCTGTTATCAGGCTTTTAGTTTACCATATTTTATATAGTCATCAATATAACACGTTTTACTGGTGTTTTATTAAGGTTAGCAAAAATGAAGGCAGAAAAAACAGCTTATTTTATATACTGCATACTTGTATTTGTAATGATCACCTGCGTTACGGGGTGCTCGGATAATACTGATAGGGATGCTGATTTTGACCTTATGATAGGCAGTTTCAACTATGAGCTTTCAGTTGTTATGGACGATGCTCAGAATCTGTCCAAAGCTTTAAGCCGAGCTTATGCAAATGCTTCAAGCTATGTTCCGTCTATTGATAAATCCGGTTACCGGATGTTTGAAAATGGAATATTTTACAGTGCCGATCATGATATAAATGTTTCGGTAATCGCTTCCGGTTATGTTCCGGTTGATGATTCGGTAAAAGAAGTGGCCTATCTCACTCAGGCCGTAGACCCTCTGCTTGTCTCAATAGTCAGTGATAATCCATTTGTTATTCAGGCGTGGTATCTGAGTAAAGAATCCGTATGCCGTCTTTCTCCGGCTATGAGCAGGCATGAAGTGGTTCCGGGATCTGATCTTACCGACTACCTTTTTTATAATCTGGCTGCACCTTACAAGAACTTCGGGCGTACAAAGGTCTGGACTAAAGAACCGTATGTTGATCCTGCCGGAAGGGGCTGGATGATTTCAGCTCTTGCTCCTGTCTATTACAACGATCAGTTCTGCGGAGTTGCCGGCGTTGATATTGCTGTTGAAAATATAATTGAACAGTATATACCTGCCGCAATTAAAAGTAGAATTATTGTTATCGACTCCAGAGGCAGCACCGTATGGTCCGGGGCACAGGCCGGAAAAGTCTTTGGTATTCCTGAACTCCGGGACCATAAATATTTTGAAATGATATATCAGGATACTTTCAGGTCTGATGATTATTCAATATTAAAAAGCCGTAAAAGAGCTGTCAGGAAGTTGGCCCGTGCAATATTGAACTCTGATAAAGGTTTTTTTGAGCTTGAGAGCGATGGAGAGAGCTACAGTCTTTTTGTCCAAAAGATCAGCAGTCTCGACTGGACAATTATTGAGGTTGATAAGGGCCAATGATTAAAGAAAGTTATGTTGAAAAAATGAATAATGATGTGAAGGGGAGAATTGTTTTTTCACCCCTTTTCTGGTGCAGTGTGGTTCTGCTTTTATTTTTTATAGGACTTTCGGGTTATTACCTGTCCGCTGTTTTTTCCGATAAAAAAGTTGTCCGGCGTCAGGCCCTTATTAACAGGGTTCGTACCTAGGGGCGGGTAGTTGAAAATTTATATCTGAATTTTGTGGATGATCTAAAGAGCAGAGTGGCATCAGGGGATTTTAAGCTTGTCCTTGATGCCAAGGACCACATGAGTTCCGACCTTTTTTCGGCAAAAAGGTTTTATACAAAATATCAGGATATGATTTCCAGTATCTGTGTATATGCGGTGGATGGGCGCAGGGTCTGCCTCAAGCGGGTCAGGGGAAATACTTTTTCGTTATCAAGAGGCCGGATTGCTGCCCGGAGTCGCTTTTTAACAGGGCAGTCCGGTGCTGTTTATAAAAATAATTCAGTCTACTATGTTCAGCCTTGTGTTGGTGAAGTTGTGGGGTGCTATTATTCGGTTGTTATCAAAATTGATGTCCGCTCTTTTTTCAGAAAGGCCAGCAGCAATCTTTATCTCGCACCGGAGAGCTGGGTCTGGTTTATGTCTCCTGCCGGAAAAATTATATCCGCCTTCAATTCAGAAATTAAAAATGAAGGCGAAATTTTTAAACTTCATGGAACCGATGACATACTTAAAGATCTCAATGGCCAGTTTGAGGGTATGACTGCGGAGACATGGTTTATGGCTGAGCAGGATAAGCATAAACTTTTTACAGCTTATTATCCGGTTAGAATTTTCGATTCGGCTTTCATGTTCGGCATTTCCATACCGCGGGGCGGCTTTTCCGGGGAACTCATAAGAATTGCCTTTTTTGCTATAGTTATTTCTATGCTGTTACTAGCGCTTGTCAGCTTTGTTTTTGTAAACATTGTGAAGGCTTATCGAAATTCACTCGCCGCATTGTATGATTCGCAGGCTGAAACGGAGAAAGCCAGAGCGGGATTGGAAAAGGCTCTTAAAAGTTCCCAGTTGCTTATGAACAGGGCCGAATCGGCAAGTAAAGCGAAAAGCCGTTTCCTTGCGAATATGAGTCATGAAATCCGTACTCCCATGAATGGTATTATTGGTATGAGCACTTTGCTCTCGGAATCAAAGCTCACCGGAAAACAGCGGGAGTGGGCCGAAGCCGTTCAGGTCTGCGCCGAAGCTTTACTATCAATTATCAATGATATTCTGGATTTTTCACGTGTTGAGGCCGGAAAGATTGAACTTGATCCCGGATCATTCAACATCAGAGCTTTATTCAAGGATATTGTTATTCTTCTGGAACCTTCGGCTATGGACGCCGGAATTACTCTTAAGAGTTCTGTTGAAGAGCGTATCCCTGATCACTTGTATTGTGATTTTGGCAGATTAAGGCAGGTGCTTGTTAATCTGACCGGTAATGCCATTAAATTCGCTCCGGGGGGAGAAGTTGAACTGTCAGTTGTTGTCAAATCATTTGAAAACAATATTTATAAACTCATTTTCAGTGTTACAGATTCCGGCCCCGGAATACCTCAGGAATTTTTAAATGAAATATTTAATTCTTTTTCACGATTGGATCAGGGGGATGATGCCGCTAAAGGTGGTACAGGTTTAGGCCTCGCCATATCAAAATCTCTTGTTGAGCTTATGGGCGGACATATAGGCGTAGACAGCAGTCTTGGAAAGGGCAGTAAGTTCTGGTTCGAATTGGACATTGAAGCTGTTGGCGAAGTGCGTGAAGAGCAAGCTGTAGTGGATGAAAAGGAGAAAGAAGTTCCGGAGCTTCCCTCTTTAAAAATATTAATTGCGGAAGATAATGCGGTTAACAGCAACCTGGTAAGTATAATACTTGAGCAGGAAGGGCACTCTGTTGTTTCTGTCAGAAATGGAGTGGAGGCTGTTTCGGCCCTTAAAAAAGATAATTATGATCTGGTTGTTCTTGATGTGCAGATGCCTGAAATGGATGGCTTTCAAACTGTAGCAGCAATCAGGGCAAGTGATTCTGAGCGGATTTCAAGTCTACCGGTAATTGCTTTGACAGCCCATGCAATAAGCGGGAGCAGAGAACATTGTCTTGAGATGGGCATGGATGGATATGTTCCCAAACCATTACGGAAAGAGGATTTGCTTAGAGAAATTTATGAGGCTTATACTAAACGCAGGTAATAAGAGATTCCTTTTTTATCCGAGAAAAGCCATATCAGTATTGAAGATTATAGACCTATTATGTAATTATAAGAAAAAGGACCAGGCTGGTTGGGTTTAAGTTTTTCTGAAATATTACTTCAAGGCAGGTTAGACATGGCTGAAATTCCAAGGTTTACTGAACAGGCTCTTGTTGTGGAAGAACCTGCCGGAGAAAATCTCATCTTCAGGATATCGGCTGAGAGAATTGATACCACAAATGCAGTGGATTTTCGTGCAGTGGTGGAGAATTCTCTGGATAACGAATTTAGAAATTATATACTCGATTTTTCAAAAGTCGGGCTGATTGATTCAAGCGGTTTCAGTGTGCTGATAATGCTGGCTAAAAAAATGCCCCCTGAAAAAAACATTTTCCTTACGTCATTGAATAAAGATATTTTAAAAGTCTTTACAATGATGAGGCTTGATTCTTTGTTCAGAATTTTCAGCTCAACAGAAGAGGTCCTTGCCGATAATTCATATTGACTTTCAAGGTCTATGATTCCTGAATCGGGGCGTTTTATCTTTATC
This sequence comes from Maridesulfovibrio bastinii DSM 16055, assembly GCF_000429985.1. Taxonomy (NCBI): domain Bacteria; kingdom Pseudomonadati; phylum Thermodesulfobacteriota; class Desulfovibrionia; order Desulfovibrionales; family Desulfovibrionaceae; genus Maridesulfovibrio; species Maridesulfovibrio bastinii. The sequence goes on along the minus strand of NZ_KE387014.1, from coordinate 6,211 downwards.
CTGCTATGTGTTCAAAAATCTTATAGCTCTTTTTTCAGACCAGAACTGTGTTTCCATAGGCCATTGAGCAAAGCCGACATGTCCGCCATACAGGGGGATTTGTAGAAAAACATTGCTGTTGGCAATTGCCTCAGAGGTTGGATAGCACGAATCATCCAGAAATGGATCATCTTTCGAATTCAGGATTAGTGTGGGCGTTTTAATATTTGATAAAAACTGGGTACACGAACTGCGGTCGTAATAGTCCATAGCATCTTTAAAACCATGAATCGGGGCGGTGTATGTATTATCAAATTCCGTCAGTGTTTTGATGCGGTCCAGATTTTTAACAGGGTAGAGTGTCGGGAACTGTTCGTGCTTTAAACGTATTTTTTGTTTCAGGCTGTGTAGAAAATATTTAGTGTAAATTCTGTTGGAGTTTTTGATCAGCATTGCTGAAGATGCCGCAAGGTTGCATGGCACTGAAATACATACGGCCCTTTTGATCTGCTGTGGAATTGATTCCGGATTTTCTCCAAGGTATTTAAGCGTCTGATTGCCGCCCATGCTGAACCCGACAAGGGCTACTTCCTTATAATGTCCTGTTTCAAGGCCATATTTTACAACCGTATCAAGGTCGGACGTCAGACCACTGTGATACATTGTTGCAGCTCTGTTCATTTCTTCAGAACAGCCTCTGAAATTATAGGCAATGCAGTCCCATCCGGCCAGAACAAGAGCCCTGGCCATTCCAAGCATATAGACTCTACGGGAGTTGCCTTCAAGACCGTGGGAGATGACAGCCAGTCTGGAGCTTCCTGCCAGATGCCAGTCCACATCAAGAAAATCTCCGTCTGGAGTTGTTATCCGTCTTTTTACTATGGGCGGAAGAGGAATTTTACGGAAAAATCGTGGAAATATAGTTTGAAAATGCCCTATCTTAAAGGGCAGTGGTGGTTTGTAGGCCGGTGTCTGCAATAAAGGCATCTGGTAAAAGTAACCCTCCTTAGATTCAAAAACGTGAATCTATTCCAGTTTAGTTAAAATACCTGAAATTGAGTAAAAACAAAAAAATTCATCTTGTCCACTATTTTAAATGAAGTCATCAGTGTGATTTACTGTAACTATCCGATCAATAGTACTTTTAAGCCGATAAGAACCAAAACCGTTCCTCCAGTAAGCTCGGCTATTTTACCGAGTTTTGGAGCTCCTGCTACTTTTTTGCCAAGGTAAATTCCAATAACCGTCATGATGAAGGCGACTATACCTATCACAGTGGTTGCAAAAAATATCGGCCGATTAAGTATTGAAAAAGAAAGTCCCACCGCAAGAGCGTCTATACTTGTAGCTATGGATAGAATGATCAGGGATAAACCTTTTGTGGGATCTTTAGCTGTATCGCATTCCTGTTTATCCTCTTCACGGGATTCAATAATCATTTTAACCCCGATAAAAGTAAGCAGCCCGAAAGCTATCCAAGGGGCGAAAATTGTGACCAGACTCTTGATTGACAGCCCGAGATACCATCCTATGACGGGCATCAGGGCCTGAAAAAGTCCGAAATGAAATGCCAGCCTGAACGCCTGACGTTTGTTTACTTCCCGCAGACATATTCCGCTGGCAACAGAAACAGCAAAAGCGTCCATAGCAAGTGCAAGTGATAGAGCTAATATTTCGGTAAAATTCATTTTGGATTTTTGTTAAATATTTTCGGTCTTAGTATTTGTATCCCCGCTGAAATCAGAATTTCAGCGGGGATACTTTGTCGGTTCTTTATAGAATATAAAAATAAAATTTATTCAGGTGCTGAAAGTTTATATCGTATTCTTAAAATTCCGTCTTTATATTCGTGAGAAGTAATTTTTATTTTACCGATTTCGGAAGTATTTGATACATGTTCGCCAATGCAGGGGCAGCTGTCAAAGTCGCCAATGTGAACTATGCGTACATTCTCAACCCCTTCGGGAAGGCGGACAAGATTATATTTTTCAGCGGCTTCTTCAAGGGTGACGAATTCTTCACGAACATCACAGTTTCCTGAAATTACATTGTTTATTTCAGTTTCCAGTTCCATGATGTCACTATCTTCCAGAGCGTGATCGAATTTATAGTCACACTTTGATTTCTTTTTATTTATGTGGGCGCTGAAGCAGCGGTTACAGTTGAATTTGCGCACCATTGCCTGATTTAGTAAATGCTCCGCGGAATGCATGCGCGGTTCTTGTGAAGTAGACATATTGTCTCCGGTTAAGTGTCTGGTTGATATAAAAACAGCAAACTATCTCAAGCCGCAATGTCAGTAAAGTGAGTAATTGGTTAAAAAATATTGAGCAGCTATGATAAACATACAAAAATCCCGTAACATATAATGCTACGGGATTTTCATATTACAGTTTATTAGAAATCGGAAAGAATTATTGGAGCGTATGGGTTGGCTTTGGCATTTTCAACTTTATAGGCCAGAGCAGCAGGGCCTGAGAATTTTTTTACTTCCTCAATACAGGCCATTTTATCTTTCATCGGCATTCCTGCCATTTTCCATGAAGTTTTGATTCTTGAAATGTAAAACAGAGGGTTTGAATGTCCTCCTTCAGGACTTAAGTCTGCTGAAGTTACCCCTGTTGTTTTGCTGATGCGGTCAAAATCAAATCCCAGTATTGCCCCGTCAGTCTTATTCTTATTCACCCTCATTGCAATTATGACCGGTTTTATTCCATCTTTGGCGATAGCTCCGTTTACCATGTCTGCTATACGCATGGAAAAAACGCCTTTTTTACCGGGGGTTGCTCCGTTAAGCGATTGCAGGGCATCCATAGCACACATCGGCGGTGCTCCGACAAATATATATTTGTCTCCAGCTGCGAGTGGAAAGTTTTTTTCCATATACGCCTGAACAATAAAACCGGCATTTAATCCCGGACAGAAATGGTCGTGCAGCTCCGCAGCCCTGAGCATATTCCAGTCCGCCCCGGCATCAGCCGCATAAGCAATTGATACGATTGAAAACAGGCGTGTGCCTGCATTCGTTTTCATGGCGCTGTTCCAGCCTTCAGCAGTCAGAATATTGCGTGGTGAAAGGTCAAGATTAGTATATTTGAAATTACCTGACTGATTTTTAATGAAAGTACACTTGAAGGATTCAGTTTCTATTATCGCAGCCCAGAACGGTTCGTAGTAGGGTGTATGCACTGTAATCAGGGAGTCTCTTCCCGGAGTGCATCCTGTTCCATCTGAGATCATATCAATCATTTTTTCAGAACTTTTTCCGTTTAGATCTCCATACCCGGCATTGGTTATGACCAGAATATTCTTTCCGTTTCTGGAACCAAGATCTTTTATGGTTTTGTTGAAAATATTATGATCAAGATGTGTTACGTGCCGGTTTATTGATTTTGAGGGCTCTGGTTGGGCTTTAACAAGTGTCCCTGTGTTTGCCTTGGACCTTTCGGCTGTTTCTGCCGGTTTAAGTATTGCACAGCCTTGCAGTGAAGATACTACGAAAAATAATAGTATAAAAAATAACAGGTTATATTTTTTCATTTTAAAATTACCTTTGTTTTTATGGGGAAAATATTACTTCCAGTATAAAAAAATAAAATTAGTGTCAAAATATTCTGATGATATTTAAGCCGTGCAGAATGTATGCAACAATCAGATGGAAAGTGGTAGGCTTTTTTTAGAGTTTACTGATTATAATATTGATAGTTGCAGCTATAGTCTTTACTGTTGTTAGAATTTTAATCATACTAAAATCTATGAGGTAAATGATGCCTGACGCGTCTTCAAGAATGTTTTTTTTAGATAATCTGCGATCTGTGATAATTCTGCTTGTTGTCGTTCTGCATTCTTCACTCGTGTATATGGCTTATGCTCCTGAGTGGTGGTATGTTCTGGATACTCAAAAGAGTATTGTCTTTACCATGATTGTGTTGATTTTAGATGTTCCGATAATGATGGCGATGTTTTTTTTAGCGGGATATTTTGCATATCCATCACTCTCAAAACGCGGGAGTGGTTTATTTCTTAAAGATAAGTTTAAAAGGATTGGATTCCCGTGGATTCTTGGAGTATTTCTTCTTGCTCCACCCACAACCTACATAACTTTATATTCAAGAAATATTGATGTCAGTTTTTTTCATTTTTTGACTCATGAATTCTGGCAAAAAATGTTTCAGCAGTCTGTTTACTGGTTTCTTGGAGTTCTATTTCTGTTTTTTATAATCTTAAGCTTTGTGTATAAGTTCAGTGCCAGTTTCAGGATGATGAAAAGAGTTTCCGGGAGACCCTCATATCTTTTTTTTATACTCTTTATACTTTTTAATTCCTGCTGCTTTTTGAGTTTAAATAAATTTTTCTCTTTGGATACATGGTTTAGCGATGCTTATATTTTTATTTTTCAGCCAAACAGGGCTCCGCTTTATATAACTTATTTTATTCTTGGCTTATATGCGTTTCAAAAAAAATGGTTCATTAACGGTGAGTTTTCGCCAAATATATTTGTGTGGGGAGCTGTTTGTCTGATTTCAGGATATTTATATCTTAATTATCGTCTTACGATTCCTGCCTCAGCACAAAATACGCTGTTACTTAAAGCTGGTAATGCCCTTTTATTTAATTGCTTTTGCCTGTCAGCATTGATGACTTTGATTGTGCTAATGAAAAAGATTGCAAACAGCTCTGGGATTATCTGGAAAAGTCTTTCAGATAATTCTTATGGTATCTATTTTGTGCATCCACTAATCTTATATCCTTTTGCATATCTTATCCGGCCTTTAACCATGCCGCTTTTCATCAAATCTCTGACCGTGATGGCAGGCGGTATTCTTATGTCATGGGTTGTAGCTGCAGTGATACTTAGAAAGATTCCGGTCATCAGGAATTCGTTTTAATACTTCTGGTCGCTAGTACTGGGCTTATTTTTTCTGATAGTGGTTGCTTTAAAAAGGAAGATATTAGTGGAAAGTTAAAAAAGATATTCATACTTATCACGATTTATATTACTACTATAAATATTGTGTACATTTTTTATAGTAATAATATTAGGAGAAGTATAATTATGCCATCTTTATTCCAATATAAAAGTGCAATTTGTTCAGAGAAATATAATCTGCTATATTTTCCTATTCCTAAAAATGCATCCACTACGATTCATCACTGGTTTATGAGGGAACACGATTTAATGGATGATCTACACGAATATTCGAAAAAAAATCCAAGTAAGACCCACAATTTTTGTAGATTGCGCTTGGGACTCAACCGTCGAGTTAGTTACAAATATTTAGAGAAGTTTCTCGCAAAAAATGATTTTTTTACATTTTCTGTTGTACGAAATCCATGGGCAAGATTCGCTTCCTGTTACATTCAAAAGTTTATTGTCAGTAAGCTGGAAGGGTTTAATTTGGGTATAAATTCACTTTTTTATAAAGATAATTCTAAGAGAATCTCTTTTAACGACTTACTTTACTATGTCTTAAACGTATCAGATGATGAACTTGATCCTCATTTAAAGCCACAATCCTATTTTGTCCCTGAGGATCTCAAGGTCAATATTTTTGACATGGATCATTTAGATGCTTTGGTTCAGAAGTTAAACAATGAATTCGATTTTAATGCTTCTTTGGATTTGAAAATGAAAAAAACTAAATGTTGTGATATTGATATTTCGGGTTGCTTAGGAGATATCTCTGCTTCTCTTTTAAACCAGCCACTTTCTAGCTATCTTGATTATAGAAATTTTTATTCACCCGAGTCTGCCAAGAAATTGTTAATCCGCTATAAAGATGACGTTGATCGATTCGGTTATACCTTTTAGTTTTTGTGTCCAAATTTTTTAATTATTAGGATTTAATATTATATTAGTTTGATTTTACTATAGTCGAGGCTGAAATTCCGCATTCTTATGGCTCTACCTCAAAGAAAGGGGCGATAGGATAATCCGATAAAAAGAAAGGCATACCGAACCGACTCGATATGCCCTATAAATTGATCAAATTTCCGACCAAAGAAAGGAGATCAATTTATGGATCGAATCTTAATCGGCCTGCCCGATTTTGCAATCAAAAAGGTTGTGTCATATTTTCCGATAATTCTTGAGGTGGAATGGACGGGTAAACCAGTTTGTCCGCAATGCCGCAGTTCTTCTTTTCGGATTAAGGACACGTTCTTGCGATTCATCAAAAGTATCCCGCATAACGGACGCGCATCGATTCTTCGGGTGAAATGTCACAAGCAT
>NZ_AUCX01000042.1 GCF_000429985.1 Maridesulfovibrio bastinii DSM 16055 | reverse complement strand
TCTGAATGGGGAAACCCGGCAGTACTCATATACTGTCATTCCTTGACTGAATACATAGGTCTTGGAAAGCGAACTCAGGGAAGTGAAACATCTCAGTACCTGAAGGAATATAAATCAAACGAGATTCTCAAAGTAGCGGCGAGCGAAATGGGAATAGCCCAAACCGGTTACTTTCGAGCAACCGGGGTTGTAGGGCCTCCATACGTGATCTGTATAGACATCCGAAGTATCTGGGAAGGTACGTCATAGAGAGTGAAAGCCTCGTAGGTTAAGTCAAAAGCAGCGCAGGAGGTACCTGAGTACCACGGAACACGTGAAACTCCGTGGGAATCTGGGAGGACCATCTTCCAAGGCTAAATACTACTTAGCGACCGATAGCGAACCAGTACCGTGAGGGAAAGGTGAAAAGAACCCCTGTTAGGGGAGTGAAATAGAACCTGAAACCAGTTGCCTACAAGCTGTGGGAGCAGACTTGTTCTGTGACCGCTTGCCTTTTGCATAATGGGCCAGCGAGTTAATCTGTAATGCAAGGTTAAGCAGCGATGTGTAGCCGTAGCGAAAGCGAGTCTGAATAGGGCGACAAGTATTGCGGATTAGACCCGAAACCGGGTGATCTATCCATGAGCAGGCTGAAGCTCAGGTAAAACTGAGTGGAGGGCCGAACCGTTGTAAGTTGAAAATTACTCGGATGACTTGTGGATAGGGGTGAAAGGCCAATCAAACTCGGTGATAGCTGGTTCTCTCCGAAATATATTGAGGTATAGCCTCAGGAGTTGACTAACGGAGGTAGAGCACTGACAAGGCTAGGGGCCTCACCAGGTTACCAAACCTTATCAAACTCCGAATGCCGTTAGTTTCATCCTGGGAGTCAGACTGCGGGTGCGAAGGTCCGTAGTCGAGAGGGAAACAGCCCAGACCGTCAGCTAAGGTCCCTAAATCCATGCTCAGTGGTTAAGGTGGTGAGATTGTTTAGACAGCCAGGAGGTTGGCTTAGAAGCAGCCATCCTTTAAAGAAAGCGTAATAGCTCACTGGTCTAACGACCTTGCGCCGAAAATGTAACGGGGCTAAGCATGGTACCGAAGCTACGGGATCAGTCTTTGACTGATCGGTAGGAGAGCGTTCTCAGATGGGATGAAGGTGGTCCGTAAGGCCTGCTGGACTAATGAGAAGTGATTATGCTGGCATGAGTAACGATAAAACGAGTGAGAAACTCGTTCGCCGTAAGACTAAGGTTTTCTGGGTAAAGCTAATCTGCCCAGAGTTAGTCGGTCCCTAAGGCGAGG
>NZ_AUCX01000039.1 GCF_000429985.1 Maridesulfovibrio bastinii DSM 16055 | reverse complement strand
GATAACTACAAATTATGGTAAGATAATGAATCATAATCTGAAAAACAAATTGATGACTTATTCTCCCATAATATTTGCTGTGATCTATGCTATATCTGCTTCATTAAGTACTTTTTTATCAAATTATTTCCAAGGATTTCTATTCTCAATACCAGATGAAATATGTAAGCAACACACAGAAATAATTAGGCCATATATAAAAAATTTTTCAACAGTCATCGATTTTTTATTACTAAATCCATTGACAATATTTCTACTACAAAAATCAGCTTTAAAAGCTAAAAGAATGCAAAATGTATTTTTTTCAAAATCTATAATATCAAACTACCATAGAATTGGACTCATTATACTGTCATTTACAATAGCATTTGTATCAATGAAATTATATTATAACAACTTTTTAAATGGTAATTACTATGATTCAAATATTTTACCAGGAATCAATGGCCCATATATTACATTAAGTGGTTGGATAGTGTTCTTTTGGACTACTACTTTCATGTGGTTTTTATTTTATAATGTATTTATTTATTCATTGCATGTATTATTTATAGTTTCATTGTCAACAAAAGACATAGTTTATAATCCATTCCACCCAGACGAATCAGGTGGATTACGTTTTATAATATCTCCTTCACTTCTATTTTTATATGCAATGCTAGTTCTTTTAGTTATTTTTATTATTTTTGCATTTCAAGATAAATTATATAATATAAGTGAAAGTATTAGGTATGTCGGTTTTATTGTTTATGCTGCAGTATCAATACCACTTTTTTATGCCCCCATATTTCATTTACATGTTCTAATGAAGCGTAAGAAAGATTTATATACTGACTATTTCTACAATTATACGAAAACAATTTTTACAACTGAGCTTACTAAAATGTCTTTAAATCATCAAAAAATGGAATATGTAAATAAAATTGAGGCGGTAAATAAGTACAAAGTGGTTCTAGACTCCTTTCCTCTCTGGCCTCTTCCTAGGAGAACTTTTATAACACCTGTCGCATCATTTTTTCTCGCCTTGCTACCAACGGCAGTTCAAAATATTTGTCCTTATCTTGCAACTTTATTTTAACTACTTGTAGATATTTTTAAATAAAATTGTTAGCTAATGTAATAAAAATTTTAAAGCTAATATATCCCAAAATTACTCCTGCAGGAATATCAATTATATAATGCTGTTTAGTGAACAATGTACTAATTGCAATTAAAATTGAAAATAGAGATGCCAATATGGCAACAAATAATCCCTGCCCACAATTTGTATATATATGTAAAGATGTCAAAGTCGCAACACTAACATGCATACTAGGAAAACAATTAGTTGTGTCATCAAAATGATGAACAAAAGATAGAAAACGAGTAGATTTAGATTCTAAAGGATCATAGTTTCTCCAATGCTTAGGAGTTTTTACAGGAAATAACATAAAAATAATAATTTGTAGTCCCAGAAGAATTATATAGCTAAAGGCCGTGTATGCAAACTGTTTTAAAGAGTTCATAGTAAGAACAATAAAAATAATAATAGGGTAGTATAATCCAGAATATACCCATACCCAACGGGGTTGAAAAGGAATCATCTCATCAAATTTTGTTCCTAACTCTCTTGGAGCTAATATTTTTTTTCTCTGTGGTAAAAAATAGAATTGATAACCGCCAACAATTAAGATGACAGCTAGTGTCATTCCGACAATGCTATCAAAAATTTGCATAAGCAACACCTGCGATAATTTGTAGTTATC
>NZ_AUCX01000038.1 GCF_000429985.1 Maridesulfovibrio bastinii DSM 16055 | reverse complement strand
ATTGTAAGTCTAGCCATGTCAGCCCTCCTTGTGAGTTTCGCTTTTACTGGTATTCTACCAGATTAAACCCGGGAGTGCTGACATGGTATTTTTATGTGCTGCCTTGATATTGTGTCAGGTCGGAGAATCGCCAGATTAGGTTGGACATCATCTATAAAATATGCTTTTTTTTTTGTTTATGACGGTACTCCACCATATAGGTGAAGGATCATGACCTCTGACTGAATGTGATTGTAAACAAAAACGAGATGATACGCTAGTATTGGAGCAGTGTTCGGCTGTTGGACTGCTCTGGTCAGTTTGGAGATTTTATGCCGGCTCTGCATGAAGCAAATAATGAAGATCAGTTTCTTTTATTTTTGAACGAAGCCAAGTTGCATCGTATGCCTTTTGGGGGACCTTGCGGGTTCCGAAAGACAGTACTTGTCACTTTGAAAGAGCGCTTAGAAGAAGATGAGAAGACATTCAAGGCTAGGTGGAATGTTTATCCTGATTTCGTCGTTTCACCTGTCAAAAACACTAATTTCGGGACGCATCGGCAAATTGATATAGAAGAAATACGGCGCGACCCTAATCTGTTGGCGGTCGTAGGCACACCCGAACGCTCTCTCTGCCGCGTTCTTGCGAGTCACGGCGTAAGCGATGTGAGGTTTTTAACCGACCCCAGCTACAAGAAAGTTAATGCAAACTCAAAGTTCTTTGAAAGTCGAAGAGCAGAACTGCTTAAGGTCTTCAACTTGCTAGAGGATATTGAAAGCAAGCTCACCTTTGCATCTATTGTGAAGTACAGAATAACAGGCGATCATGGGTATTTACGGATTGCACCATTTTCTGAGTATCACCATCCCATTGTTAAGCCTCAAGAGGGCGATGTCGTTTTTGATATCGGCGCATCTAACGGCGTGACATCGGCTCATTTTAGCAAGATGGTGGGGAAGAAAGGGATGGTTTACGCTTTTGAGCCTGAACCAAATAATATCGAGAAAATAAAAAAAAGGATAGAGGCAAAAAAGTTTACGTCACAAATTGAACTCGTGCCTTTTGCCTTAGGTGAAAAGTCTGGAGTGGTCAGTTTTAATGGTAGTGGCGGCTCTGGCAAAATTGTCGAGCGTGGAGGTTATGAGGTAAAAGTCACAACATTAGATGAGTTTTCTTCAAGTCTAGTTTTTCATGAGCGCCTAGTCCTCTCGTTTGATATAGAGGGAGGAGAGCAAGCCACCTTACGAGGGGGGCTAAATTTCTTGCGCCGTACAAGGCCGTTTCTTCAAATAAGCATATACCACGGTGCAGATGCGTTGCACGAAATTCCACTATGGGTCTCTGAAAACCTTGAAAATTATGTGTTTTTTATGGCCCACCATGATTCTTATCACTGTGAGACAGATTTATATGCCATCCCTAAAGAAATGTATGCCCTGCCTGACGTGCCCTAGGGCTTGTCGACAATTATTTTAGCCACAACCAAATGGCTCCGACCTGCCCGCCCGTTGCCCGGATTGCGGACATGGTTACAGCTATGAGCTGGAGCGGCCGGAACTGGGTTTCTGGGCCAGTTTTTGGCGGACCTTTTCACGGTGGTTTATTTTGCCCGTGGGTGTTGTTTTGCTTTTGGGTTCGTTGATGTAACTAGTTTGTATATTGTTTTTACTTGACCCCCTTCCGGATAACCGGGAGGGGGCTTTCCTTATGCGGCACGTTGTCAAGCACCCCGCTAATTCTGATTTTATGTTTTCGTAGGCCGCATTCATCCCTCACCTTGCGGTGCAATTAATTGATAT
>NZ_AUCX01000037.1 GCF_000429985.1 Maridesulfovibrio bastinii DSM 16055 | reverse complement strand
CTTTGTCATTGACTGGACCTTTTTTCCCAAGTTTAAAACCTGTGCTTCAACAGCATACATCCGGCTGATTGGAACTTTTATAGTTTCATCAGAATTTGAATGTCGTTTCATACACATTTACGCCTCCTAAAGAGCTGCTATATCAAGCGGGATAGCTTGCCATTTTTCTTCAATTCCTGTGCGATGGTAGAAGCGAATATACTTTTTACTACACAACACGCTCAAAGAGTCTCTAACGGCCTTCATGGCCCGCTGCCAACGATCATCATTAATCTCAAGCTTGAGTAAAGACATAACTTTATATGTACTTATGTTGCCCTCTTTATCGACATCAAAAGCGGCATTAACAATAGTCTTAACTTCTGTTCTGCCATCCTTTGTCCAGTCAGTTAAGCACTCATCAATGAGTGACTTTGCAACCTGTAACCGCTCGTCAAAAGTGACTGATTCGTTTACGGCAATTGCAACTTTCTTTTTGCCGTCATACGAAGTGATCTGAGCATTACCTTTCTTTCCACCGACTTTCGCGTCATACTTTTCTAAGGCCATTTCCATGAGAGCATAAAAGTCTCCCATTGTTTCAGTTTTAAAATCTTTGATTTCCCTCTGCACCTGAAATGCACGGTCTAAAATGGTATTCACGGTTTCATCTTTCAATCTGTCGTATTCAGACACATGTTCCATGCGCACAAGCCTTCCCTGACTGTCTTCCATATAACCTTCAGGAATTTCATTACTCATTTAAACCTCCTTATCACTCCATTTTAAAAAGTCATTAACTGGCAGATGCTGCTCAATGTCTTCAATATGCAGCGCGCATCCTTCGAGACTGTTTATGATCGTCTTCATCTTTGCGAATTTCTTTTCACCCATTCCTTGCGAGATGCAGCGCAATTCAAAGACTGCGCTTCTAATCTTCCTTCCTACCGGACTTGTTGCCGGTATTGCCGGCTTTGCAGATGCATAACTCATATTCCATCCTCCTGTTTTTCAAACCGGGCCAAAATAGTCCGGCAATTCTTAATTATTTTTTCTTGAGTTACTGGGGAGTACAGATTTTTTGTAAGAAACAGCTTTACTAATTCCGAAACGCAACTACGCTCTTCCTCGTGCGGATCTGTTATTGGGCGTGGTGGATATGGAGTATTCCGCTGTTCGGCAGTTTTTAAAGTAGACCTGTACAAGGTTGAATTACCCTTAATACCGTATTTCTTGATATATCCATCACCTTCAAGATAGCGGCAATATTTCACTACATGGGATAGACTCGCTCCTGATATCTGAGCAATGTCAGTCATAGTCCATCCGGGATTTGACGACCTGATGGCTCTCCATATTTGGTTTGTAAGCTGTCCGTCACGTTTAGGAGACTTTTCAAAATTATATTTATACTTCCCTCTTGCAATTCTGATAAATTCACCTGTCTTAACAAGCTGATTAGCTTGACGACGGATACAATCTTTTTCCCTCTCTGTTTCTATATTTAAAGCTTTGTATAAAAGTTTATTGTAAAAGATATCTCCGTCTTTACCTAAAACCTGAGCCGTTTTGCGAAGTAAAGCTATTCTTGTTTCAGACATTACTTATGCCCCCATTTACGCTGTCTTAGGACATCCTCAACCATTGATGTTGTGACTAAATTTGTTTCACGAGCTATTGCTACTTGCTCAAGAACTTGAATGATATTGCGAACAAGCCTGAAGTCTCCATCAGCTTTTTTCACTATCTGCTGACAAGCGAAGGCTTCAATATCAAGTCCTGCGGCATCAAGCCCGAATAGGGCCACGTCCTCATCAATTACTGGGCCAAATACTACATCCTGAGTGACCCTCGACCATATGCGCCGCCGTTCTCCAAGTAACCCTTGCAACTCTTCTTCTCCGATAATCACAATCGGAGCTCCAGTTTCATCATGGATATCGCGCAAATCTTCGATTCGTCCGATATTCAAGCGGTCAGCCTCGTCTATAAAAACAGTTTGAATTTCTTTATCTAACATCTCCATAATTTTACGTTTACAATTATTGGCTGATCGGGGACGCATTCCACACACTTCAAAACATAGAGCTTGCAGAAAGGCAGTCTGCGTCCATCTCTCCCAGGCTCTCAAGTAAATACCACCATGAACTGCATGGTAGTTTAGTGCTGCCATTGTTTTTCCCCGTCCAGCTCTACCGTGTGCCACAACCAATCCAGGCTGCCCTTTTTCTGTATCCTCAACCTTGCGTATTGCGGAACGAAAGGTTGAGACATTAGATGTTTCAATAAATACGTTCTTCATAGAATCCCCTTAATTTGCTAACTGACGGCGTTCATACAGTTTCTTCAACCGATCAAAACGGCCCTTATGTAGTTCCTTAAACTCGTCTGTAGCTTCAAAATTTTGCATCCATTCTGAATCAGGATCGCGAAGCACAATCTCCTCACGAAATGCAATAGCGTGAAGGTATTCATACTTGTCCAGCTCACTTAAAATATCCGACTTCTCAGCTGGAGGCGTATATGTCGGAGCGTTCTTTTGAATCTCTAGAGCTTTAGCTTTGATGGATTCAATAGACGTAACCTTAGCTGGTGAAGGCCGCTTAATTTCATCAATAATAGTAGAGGGTTCTTTTTTAACTTCCAGCTCTTCTATGCGTCGAGCCTGATCAGCGAGAGCTGTTTCCAGTACCTTTTTTGTGTAGCTGGCAGCATCTTTTTCTTGAAATTTTCTATAAGTGATCTGTGTTTTGAATTCGTTCTGGTGCTCTTCGTTACCAAGCAGATCCGCCGCAGGATGAATCTTTGCTGTTTCAGTAGCCGTGCAAATATATTCACCATTTCTGTACACATATATCTGTGACAGATCGTCCATATCATAGCGGACTTCAACTTCATGAGTACGGCTGTAAAGCTCTGGAGCGTAATAGCGGCG
>NZ_AUCX01000036.1 GCF_000429985.1 Maridesulfovibrio bastinii DSM 16055 | reverse complement strand
AAAACCAAGAAACCAGCGATAAGCCATATTGACTTGTATTTCTTTGACAAGACGCCTCTCACTGCGAATTCCAAATATATACCCAATAAATAACATCTTAAAAAGAACAACTGGATCAATTGCTGGACGACCATTGTTCTCACAGTAAAGATGCTTGGTCTTCTCTCGAATAAATGAAAAGTCGATAAACTTATTTATTTTTCGAAGTAAATGGTTTTCAGGAACCAGCTCTTCAATTGTTACTAGCTCAACAGTGACTTGCTTTTGATCAGATTTTTTTAACATGCAAATAATATAAAAAAGTCCCCGCCAAAAGGCGAGGACTTTGTCATCAATCTGAGGCCGCTTTAAAAGCGGCCTTTTATATTATCAGAAATTAAGGTCTTAGACTTTAAGCCTTTCAGCTATTGTTTTAGCTGCCCTACGCCCTGCCCCCATCGCAGAAATTACCGTTGCCGAACCTCCGACAATATCTCCGCCGGCAAAAACATTATGCAATGAAGTTTCACCTGTTTCAGGGTTGGCCATAATATAGCCCCATTTATTAAGCTCCAATCCCGGAGTAGCTTCAAGCAAAACAGGATTTGCACCTGTTCCGACAGCAATTATGACCATATCCACATCAATATCCTTAGTTTGCCCTGCTATGGCAACAGGTCTGCATCTTCCAGATTCATCTGGTTCACCTAATTCCATAATCTGCAAAGTCATTGATTTTACGTGTGAATTATCATCACCATTAATTGAAACTGGAGACGTTAAAAGTTCCATCTTAACACCTTCTTCAATGGCATGGTGAAGCTCTTCACGTCTTGCAGGGAGCTCATCAAGGGTTCGTCTATAAGTAATATAAACATTTTCAGCACCCAGTCGCAAAGCTGTTCGGGCTGCGTCCATAGCCACATTCCCTCCACCAACAACAGCAACATTTTTAGGATGCGGTGCCGGCGTATCGTGCTCAGGGAAATCATAAGCCCTGCCAAGATTTACTCTGGTAAGATATTCGTTAGAAGAAAACACACCAACTAAATTTTCTCCCGGAATATTTAAAAATTTTGGAAGACCGGCTCCTACTCCGATAAAAACCGCATCAAAACCATCATCAAACAAATCCTCAATTGTGATGGTCTTTCCACCTACCCAATTTGGGAAAAAGGTAACGCCTTTACTCCATAAGGCTCCAACTTCACGGGCAACAATTGATTTAGGAAGTCTGAACTCAGGAATTCCATATATAAGAACTCCACCAATTTCATGCAAAGCTTCATATACGGTCACAGGAACTCCACGAGCCGCAAGATATCCGGCCACAGTAAGACTTGAAGGACCGCCGCCTATACATGCTACTTTCACCTGATCATTGGGCAGGCTGCATGCAGTGTCACCAGTAATCATTTCACATACGGAATCACTGTCAAAATTATCAGCCACAAATCTTTCAAGGCGACCTATAGCCACAGGCTCATACTTTTTACCAAGGATGCATGATCCTTCGCATTGATTTTCCTGCGGACAAACCCGCCCGCAAACTGCAGGCAGTGCATTGGTCTGCTTGATAACTTTGTATGCTGAAGGAATATCACCTGAGGCCAGATGCCCAATGAAACCTTTTATATCTATTTCTACCGGGCAGCCTTTGCGACATGGAGGATTTTTACATTGTAGACATCTTTGAGCTTCAAGAATTGCTTGCTCACGAGAATATCCAAGAGCAACTTCGCTGAAATTTTTATTACGAACGTCGGCTTCCTGCTCGGGCATCGGAGTTCTCACAGGATTAATTTTTCTTTTAGTTCCCATATTGCCTCCTGAACAAATCCATTGAAACTCTTTCCTGCTCTTTATACTGCTTGAGCCGCATATTAAGCTCTTTAAAATCTACCTTATGCCCGTCAAACTCAGGTCCATCGACACATGCGAACTGAGTTTCACCGCCAATATTGCAACGACACGCCCCGCACATTCCAACACCATCAACCATTATAGAATTCAAACTTACTACTGTTTTTACGCCAAACGGTTTTGTAACCTTGGATACAGCTTCCATCATCGGTACAGGGCCGACAGCAACGACCTCTGCAACGTCTTTATCTTTTTCCAGTCGTTCACGAAGAACATCGGTAACAAATCCTTTTTGTCCGCAACTTCCATCATCCGTAGCTATTATGAGTTCAGGGCAGAATCCTCCTAGTTCATCACAAAAAAGGAGCAGATCTTTACTTCGTGCTCCGACTATAGCCACAACATGATTTCCAGCATTATGATGTCCTTTTGCTATATGATGCATTGCGGCTATACCTGTGCCTCCACCTATACAGATAACTGTACCGCATTTCTCAATATGTGTAGGCTTTCCAAGAGGACCGCACAAATCTAAAATGTTATCACCTTCATTCAAAGTCTCAAGCAGGGCTGAGCTTTTACCAACCACAAGATAAACAATTGTTATGGTTCCTGCGTCAGGATCTGTATCCGCAATTGTCAATGGAATACGCTCTCCCTTGTCAGTCACACGAAGAATTATAAAATTTCCCGGTCTCGCTTTTTTGGCTATTTGCGGAGCATCCAGAACAAGCATGCTGGTCTGTCCCGGTATCAAGGCTCTTTTTTTTATAATTTTATTACTCATTCTTATCACCGTAATGTTAGAATCATATAAAAAAATCAGGCCCTCATCCGCGTCTGAGGGCCTGATCGCGCTAGTAAATAATCTACAATATAAACGTGGCGAGGATGGTTGTTCGACAATTTATTTTGCAGAATCTTACTAGTTGTGTCGCAAACGCAATTCTGGTCTACATCAACTATTTATAAAACAACCGGCTAGTACAAACCAAACGGCTTTTCATCCATGCTTATGAATATGTTTTTTGTCTGACTGTAATGGGCGAGCATCATTTTGTGCGTTTCACGGCCGATTCCTGATTTTTTATATCCGCCGAAAGGACTATGAGCCGGAAGCTGGTTATATGTATTTATCCACATACGACCGGTTTCAACTTTTCTTGCCACTCTCATGGCGCAATTAATATCTTTGCTCCATACAGCTCCACCAAGACCAAACTCACTGTCGTTGGCCATAGCGATGACTTCATCTTCATCTTTGAATTTTATTACACAGACAACAGGACCAAAAATTTCCTGTTGAGCAATATCCATTGAATTATCTACATCAGCAAAAATCGTGGGCTTAAGGAAACTTCCTTTACCAAGTTCGCCTTCTGTAATCTTTGTTCCACCAGTGACGAGCTTTGCCCCTTCCTTCTTACCGGCCTCGATGCAGCCCATAACCTGATTGAGTTGCTTCTCATTAATAATGCTACCCATCATGGTATCTTCTTCCCATGGAAGCCCGACTTTAACGCTTTCAAATTTTTCAGTTATCGCAGCAAGAAAGCGATCGTAAATCTCTTCATGCACAAAGATTCTGGACCCTGCACAACAGACCTGTCCCTGATTGAATAAAATACCAAGCAGAGCTCCTTCTACTGCTTTTTCCCAAGGACAATCAGGGAAATAGATATTTGCTGATTTACCTCCCAGCTCAAGAGTGGCAGGTATAAGTTTTTTAGCTGCGGCATCCGCAATCATGTAACCGATATCAGTGGAGCCGGTAAAAGCCAGTTTACTGAACCCTTCATGCTCAAGAATATAATTTCCTGTTGATGACCCTCCCCCGGTTACGATATTTACAACCCCTGGAGGTAAGATTTTATCAATTATTTTAGCAAATTCCAGCATGCTAAGAGATGTTTCAGAAGAAGGCTTTATAACTACTGTATTCCCGGCAGCTATAGCTGGTGCAATCTTCCAGGCTGCCATTAAAAATGGAAAATTCCACGGAATGATTTGTCCGACAACACCGATAGGCTCGTGTAAGATAATGCTCATAGTATCTTTATCGATCATTGTTGCCGAACCTTCATCGGTCCTCACTGCACTGGCAAAATATCTGAAATGGTCTGAGGCGAGAGGTATATCAATATTTTTTGTTTCTCTAATCGGCTTGCCATTATCCAAAGTTTCAACCATAGCCAGTTTATCAGCCTCTGCATCGATGGCATCTGCAATTTTAAGAAGGTATGAAGCCCTATCCTGCGGTGAGATATCCTTCCATAATTCAAATGCTTTTTTTGCAGCTTCAACAGCCATATCGACTTCTTCTTTACCGGCATTCACACATGTTGAAAGTTGCTGACCGTTAGCTGGGCAAAATACCTTGAACGTCTTCCCTTCCTTATTCTCTATCCATTTACCGTCAATATACAGCTTGTAACTTTGATCAATTGGATTTTGCATAGGTATTCCTCTGAAGATGGTTACTGATTAAGAATCCACACTTTCAAACTGGCCAGCTTGAACTTGTACTTTAAACAGCAATTACGGTGCCATTAGGATTCATTTTAATAAAACTGCTTTAAACAAGGCTTTTGCGTTAATTCTATCCCCCAGTAGACTTTTTTATTCTGTTAACCTTAATGTGACACATTTAACATGTGTCACATTATATGGCACACATATGAGCAACAATTTAAGCGACCAAGCCTTAATTTAAATAAGCATCTACCCTTAAATACAAATAGAAACTATTACTATTAGTAAATTTTATAATTGAACAATGTGGATTATAAAAAAGCAGCATTATAAAAGTTAAAGCAGGGATGCTGCTAAAAAGATGATTAAACTGCTATAATAAGGACTTACTTAAATTATTTGTTTTCAATCAAATTGGTAAAAATTAACGAAAAAGTTGTTCCTTAGAAATTTTATAAAAATTCATTTTACGATATACAGTGTTGCGTGAAAGGCTCATTTCCTTAGCAACCCTGCTAATATTACCCTTGTGCGTAGTTAACAACTTTATAAGTAACTCTTTTTCAAGTATAAAATCAGACATTTCTTTTTTCTTGTGCTCATGATCATGGTTCGGATTAGGATAAAATGGTGAGGAACAGACTGCCGGAGCTTTCTGCATTTCAACTATCCTCGTAGGTAAATGTTCAATTCCGAGTTCAGTAGCTCCAAGATCAATACTGAGCATTTTTTCAATTACATTTTCAAGTTCACGCACATTTCCGGGCCAATCGTAACGCTGAAGGTGTTGCATCAATTTTTCGGAAACAGAATGGATACACCTTCCCTGACGCTGACAGATCTTTGCCAGTAAATGACTGAACAAATCACGAAGATCTTTCATCCTATCTTTTAATGGTGGAATCTTAACTCTTATAACATTCAGTCTGTAATAAAGATCTGTCCTGAAATTGCCCTTTGAGATCTCTTCGAGAAGATTTTTATTTGTGGCGCATACAAATCTTACATTTATAGGTATCAAATGGTCCCCACCAATACGGGTAATTTTTTTCTCCTGAAGAACTCGTAACAGCATAGCCTGCTGATCAATCGGCATGTCACCGATTTCATCCAGAAACAGCGTTCCGCCATCAGCCATTTCAAATTTCCCGGGTCGGCCTCCACGTCTAGCCCCGGTAAACGCCCCATCAGTATACCCAAAAAGTTCACTGGCTATGAGTTCCCTTGGAAAAGCAGCACAATTCATGGCAATAAAAGGTCCTGCAGAACGAGGGCTGTCATTATGAATTGATTGAGCGAAAAGTTCTTTTCCTGTTCCGCTTTCACCATAAATCAAAACATTGCTGGTACACTGAGCCGCTCCTTTTGCGGTATTAACAGCCTGCATAAGCTCTTCGCTTGAGCCAATTATGTCGGAAAAATTGAATGAAGCCTGAGCACCACTAAAATGGTTTACAAGTTTTTTTACATTTTTGATTTGATTAAGAAAAACTACGGCACCATCTGTTTTTCCATTATCACCCTTGAACGGAGTCCCTGTAATCAGGCAATGAAAAGAGCCCTTTGGAGAAGTAAGCATGAGTTCAACATCTGAATAGGAGATACCGTTATATAAATTATTCCATAATTCAGGTCTGTTACTCAATATTTCTTTTATCGACTGTCCTTCAGTATCTTCTCCGAAAATTTGTTTTCCAGCCTTATTTATCTGACTGATCACCCCATCCTTATCAGTAATCATTGCTCCATCTGACATTGTATGAAAAATCTGGTTCAGGCTGTGATTAATTTTTTTCAACTCATTATTTTTTTTCTTGATTCTTATCTGGCCACAGATAGCCTCAACCGAGGCAACCACCATTCCAAGTGTATGCAGATGGACCTCTCTGGAGGGTCCTGAAACTTGTAGAACCCCTATAATTTCGGATTGATCGTTAATTATTGGAGCAGCTGAGCATGTCCAACGATGTAATTTTGCACAATAGTGTTCTTTTCCTGATATCTGAATTGGAACCTTTAATTTAAGAGCAGTCCCTATTCCATTGGTGCCAACTTTTTCTTCATTCCAATTAGTCCCGGTCACCAAGTTAACTTTTGAAGCACTATATTTTACTTCGTGGTCACCAATACTTTCGAGAATAACCCCATTTTCATCAGATAAAAAAACAACAAGTTTAGATCCCGCTATAATCTCATAGAGTCTGTTCATAAACGGTCTGGCAATCTCAAGAAGCTCAGCATGACTGTTCCTGAGCTCATCAACTGTATGGCGGTGCAGAACCGATACCCCGCAGTTTCCAAAGGGATCAACCCGGGCTTTATAACATCTGACCCATGACTGAGAAATTTCAGGCCTGACTTTACCTGGTTCATGAGAACCCGTATGAACAAAATTCTCCCATGTTTCTTCCAGAGAAGTACTTAATGGCTCAAATTCTCTACTTGGATACATTTCTCCCAGCTCCTGCATAAAAAATCTAGAGATATAGATAATAATCAACCTAACAGTTGAAATTTTATTTATGCATTTAGCAAAGTACTACTCAGAAATCCATATCAGCTTTAAATATTTTTTAAAGTTTTATTTTTTAATATACATTTTATTTATTAAAAACAATATGTTGCAATATGTTAAAAATTGCATAATTTTGTATCATGCTCCACACCATCTACTTCAGAGCATACTTTTCATGTGTATATCTTTTCTATAAAAATAACACATTTTATAATAATTTCTAAGCTATTTAATTCTATTCCAGCTAAGTACTCTATTTTTAACTCATAAAAATTAAAAGAAAAGAGCGTTATGGAAATTAAATCCACAACGCTCTTCCAGCAAACAAATTTAAAATCAATCTTAAGACTGCTTTGTTGCCGTAGTTTCTTTTTCTACCCGGCACATTAGAGCTGAATGGGGCCAGCTTCCTATTTCCGGGCTACAAAATTCAGCATCATCAGGGCAGAGAACATTTGCATTTGATTCAAATACACCAAAAAGTTCAGGAAGAGTTGAAGACCTTTCTGGAAACCACCATGAATGCTGACAATCAACCAAATCAGGACCAACAGCATCTGAAACTTTTACTTTCTGCCTTATAGAACCAAGCGGAGTGGAAATTACAGCCCAGTCTCCTTCAACAAGGCCCAATTTATCTGCGGTTTCAGGATGAAGTGTAACCAGAGGATCAGGTACTTTTTTACGGGCTTTTTCTATCTGTCGCTGTTCAGAATGATACATTGGCATATAGCGACTGCCTGTAGTTAATATTAACGGATAATTCCTAGTTAACTCTTCATCAGCACTTTCAGGACTCCATACTGGTTCTCGATAAACCGGTAACGGCTCAGCTCCCAACTCTTCAAAGATAGAAGACTTTAGCTCAACTTTTCCTGAAGGCGTTCCAAATCCGAATTTTTCATATCGCTTATATTCACGCGCTCCGAAGAAACCATTCTGCTCACCCAGCTGTTTAAATGTAAGTCCAACAGGTTCAAGGCAGTAATCATAAACTTCTTCCATAGTTTCCCATGGCCAGAAATCCTTTTGTCCCAGTCTGAGTCCTAGGCCACGATAAAAATCATAGCTACTGCGCCTTTCCCCGATTTTATCAATTCCCTGTGGTCCAGCAACGCAAAATCCGCCAGTCAGCCACATTTCCGGCTGCTCAACAGTAGTTGCCGCCGGAAGAACATAATCAGCCATTGCAGCCGATGGAGTCATATAATATTCCATTACCACATAAAGTTTTAAGGCTTTCAAGGCTTTAAAAACCTTTTTAGTATTTGGTAAAGCTAATAGCGGATTGTTTGCCAGAGTGATTGCCGCGGTGACCGGGTATGGCTTACCTGTAAGTATAGCGTCCATAACCGCTCTTGCATGGGCTAAATTTGAATGCCAGGCTTCCGGGGGCATTACATAACCTTCAGGTAATTTCTTGCTCGCGGCAGAATTCATCTCCCAACCGGGAAAACCAAAAAAAGGATACTGATCAGCACCAAGCTGTTTTGCCCTTTGTTCAGCTGAGATCTGTTCATTCAGTTCAAGGAATTCCAGATCCCTGATTTTACCAACCTCACCTGCACAGCTGAAAATTTCTCCACCTGATATTTCAAGGTTACCAGTTATGGCCCTGAGAATAGCTTTGGCTCTTGCGCACTGAGTAGCATTAACACCCTGTTTGTCTATGCCTAAGCCAAATGGGATTACAGCCGGGTTTGACGTTGCATAAAGCCTGACTGATTCTATAATCAAATCAACAGGTATTTTGGTTAGTTCAGCTACTTTTTCCGGGGTGTATGATTCCACAGCCTCTTTCAGATCTTCAAAGCCTACTGTCCAGTTCGATACAAATTCACGATCATACAAATCATTAACAATAATATAGCGTATCCAGCCAAGCAAAAGGGCTAAATCTGTTCCAGGACGAATTTGAAGCCACAAGTCTGCTTTTTCAACCTCTTTAGTTTTTCTCGGATCAACAACAATCAGCTTAGCACCATTTTTACGAGCATGAAGTATCTGCGGATAAAGTCCGACAGGTTTAGACTTTGAAGCATTACAACCCCATAGGACTATACATTTTGTTGCCGGAACATCACTTGCCATTACCATTCCGCCATAGGTGGCGTACTCTGTGGCATAGCTTGGACACATGCATATAGTGTTTACCCCGCAAGTATTGGGGGAACCAAACAAATTGAAAAATCTCCTGCAATCCCAGTGATATGTTCTTTTTGTTCCATGAGTAAAGGTCAGGGTTTCTGCTCCAAACTGTTCCTTCAGTCCGGACAGCTTTTCCGCTATCTCATCAAGAGCCTGATCCCAGGTTATCCGTTCCCATTTACCTTCACCCTTTTCTCCAACACTTTTCAGCGGATAGTCGAGCCTTTGAGGGTGATAAAGATGATCAAGCATCAGGCGACCGCGTTCGCACAGGACTCCTCTGGAAATAGGATGATCAGGGTCACCGGTAATTTTAACAACTTTCCCGTCTTCAATATGCAACAGCATACCGCAACGGGGATGACAAAGACCGCAATAACTCCTTCTTATTTCCATTTGAGCCTCCTGATTTCAAATTTACAACAATTCAAAATAACCGATTTATGCTTTTCAGACAAAAGTTTTAATTCAAAATAGTGAAAACTTGGGAAGTTGGTATTTTTATAAATCCAACTTTCTATTGACCGTGAATTAATATTGACTCATAGTCAATATTAATTCGACTTCAAGTCAATATTAATTTTAGCATAAGAACTTTTAGATCAATATTAACTAAAAAGTATCAATTATTAAAAGGTATTGGAGATGGAACAGGAAGTAAATGGCAAAACTCAAAACAAGAATGCAAGCCATAATAAACGAGGGGCACCTAAAGGACCTAGAAAAGCCAGCGCAAGGCGGGCAGCCCTTATTGCTGCGGCAGAAAAAATTTTTACCGAAAAAGGATATGAAGCAGCTACTATGGACGAAATAGCTGCGTCCGCAGGTTTCGTAAAAGGCACACTCTACCATTATTTTTCAAACAAGGCTGAATTACTTCAAGCCCTGAGAATTGAATTTGACAGAAAAATAACTGCTCGTATTCTATCAAATGTAAACAAAATGCCAACCGACGACTGGCACGGACGTATAAGGGCGTGGATAGAAGCTGCGGTAAAATCATACTTTGAACTCAATAAAATACATGACGTTGTTATTTATGGTTCAGGAATGCCGTTTAGAAATGCTATGATAGATTCTAAAATCACAAATGTTCTTTCCGAAATAATCCATAACGGAGTTACAGCAGGTGCATGGAATGTTGAGGACTCACGCTGGACAGCAGTCATGATGTTTTACAGTTTTCGTGGCGGATGTGATGAAGTAATGATTGGGACTCAGGATGCTGACTGCATTGTTGAAAAGCTAAACAATCTTTTTTTAAGAATATTAGGCATATAAAAAGACCTTAAATAGATAATTAAAACATAATTAAAAGTCGGGATTTTGAAATGAATATTGAAGATTATACTTTTGAAGAATTTAAAGCTCTAGCCAGAAATTTTCACGGCTATGCAGCTCCGGGGCTTCTGATCGGTGGGTATATGGTCGCAATGGCAAAAAGGAATCTACCTGAAGGAACTCTTTTCGAGGCGATAGTTGAAACAAACAAATGTCTTCCAGACGCGGTCCAACTTCTGACACTTTGCAGCACTGGTAACAACTGGATGAAAGTAACAAACCTTGGACGTTACGCCCTCTCTCTCGGAGATAAATATACCGGTGCAGGTTACAGGGTCAGCATTGACCCGATACAACTGGAAAACTATCCTGAAATTCGGGACTGGTTTTTTAAAAAAAAGGCTAAGAAGGACCAGGATATAGTCAGGCTTGAAACTGAAATTGAAAATGCCGGCGATAAAATATGCAAAATTGAGCAAGTTACAATCAAAAATCATTTTCTAGGACACAAACCAATGCAGGCAATTGAGGTTTGCCCGGTCTGCAAAGAGGCTTATCCTGTATGTGACGGTCCTATATGCCGTGGATGTCAGGGACAGGCCCCCTATTCTCTTACAACCATGACAGCACAGCCTGACAATAATATAAAAATCGTACCTGTTGATCAGGCAGTCGGACAACAGACAGTCCATGACATGACCAGAATAGAGCCGGGACATTTCAAAGGACCTGAATTCAAGGCAGGACAACGGATTTCCATCGGGGATGTCTGTCGCCTACAGCAGATGGGACGTTTTCGTGTCGCTGTGCACAGTGAAGCTGAAAAAAGACACGATGGCAGTTCTAAAAGTATGCGACATGAAAATGAGGTGGCAGAAAAATTTGCTGCCCGCATGGCCGGAAACGGAATAAATTATGAATTACCACCCCATGAAGGTAAAATTGATTTTACGGCAGAAATAAATGGACTTCTTTGTGTGAATTCAAAAAAAATGAAAGAATTCAACCTTGTTCCACAGGTTATGGTTGCCTCAAGACATGATGGTACCGTTATTAAAGCAGGAAATAACTTTGCAGGAACTCGCGCTATACCGCTTTTCTTACCTGATGATAATTTTCAAAAGGCAATGGAAGTGCTCGGTGATGAGCCACTTTTTAAAATTCTTCCACTTAGAAAAGCTAAAGTGGGTATACTGGTTACAGGCACAGAGGTTTTTAAAGGAATAATTAAAGACAAATTTATTCCGGTCATAACTTCCAAAGTTACAGCCTATTCATGCTCAATTGTAAAAAGTGTTATTGTACCAGACGAAAAAGAAGCCATGCATGAAGCTATTATGGAAATTCGTTCTGCCGGTGCAGATATGCTGATAACCACAGGCGGATTGTCTGTTGACCCCGATGATATAACCAGACAGGCTTTATTGGAAAATGGACTGACTGATGTACTTCATGGTGTCCCGCTTTTGCCTGGGACGATGAGTCTTTTAGGAAGACTTCCAGAAAATAAAGAATATGGTTCACTTCAGGTTCTTGGAGTACCTGCATGCGCTTTATATTATAAAACTACATTCTTAGACGTTATCCTTCCAAGGTTGCTTGCTGGAAGAGAAGTAACCCGACTTGAATTGTCGTCTATGGGCGAGGGAGGGTATTGCCTATCCTGTAACAGATGTACATGGCCCAAATGCGGTTTTGCCAAATAGATTTTACATATTAAAAAGGCTGCGAGTTTCCTCGCAGCCTCAGATTGATGACAAAGTCCTCGCCTTTTGGCGGGGACTTTTTTATATTATTTGCATGTTAAAAAAATCTGATCAAAAGCAAGTCACTGTTGAGCTAGTAACAATTGAAGAGCTGGTTCCTGAAAACCATTTACTTCGAAAAATAAATAAGTTTATCGACTTTTCATTTATTCGAGAGAAGACCAAGCATCTTTACTGTGAGAACAATGGTCGTCCAGCAATTGATCCAGTTGTTCTTTTTAAGATGTTATTTATTGGGTATATATTTGGAATTCGCAGTGAG
>NZ_AUCX01000035.1 GCF_000429985.1 Maridesulfovibrio bastinii DSM 16055 | reverse complement strand
AGAGCTGTGGCGCGTTTTTTATCTGATAAATTCTCTAGGCGTGGTCCCTTATTGTCTTCAATTTGAATGGCTGGAGCTTTTTCAGCCTCAGCTTTTAAAATCGCGGTCTGCACCGCTTCCGGCAGGCCGTCAAAAGCATACTCACTACCGCCGCCTTTGGCCTGACGAGGGCGAGACGGCCAACCTTCACGTTTAGCACGACGAGTAACAGTCCTTATGATAAAGCCTGTACTTTCTGCTATTTCTGCGGTGGAGTAATACTTACACATGATGTTCTGTCGCTTGTTTGTTGTTGGTTCCGGCCCCTTCTGGTAGAGGTGATTTAGTCACTCATATTCACACTCTAACCAGAAAGGAGAACCGGAAATGTCTAATTCTTTGCACTTATTGATTACTCAAATTTACGTGATCTATAGAGAAAAAGGGCTTGAACAAGAGGAAGCCTTTAAGGCAGCTATGAAAGAAGCCCGATTTTTGAGTGAAAAATTCAACTCTGACGATCATGACGATCAAGAAAAAGCTTTAAGTCACGAGCAAAATTAGAGTTAGATTCACCCTTGCAGTAGGCCATAATCGTTTCCAGAATTTGCTCCTCTGTGGCTCCAAGAGCGCGGAGGAGCTTTGTCATTTCTTGCAATTCACGCCCTTTATCAGTCTGGTAACTCAAGTGCTCAGCGTGCATTATTAATCTCCTTTCATGTCTTCCGGCAGAGCCAGATATTTTTCAGGACAGCCCATATCTCTAAGGGCCGCCAACACCTTACGATTATTCGCGCCGCCATTGATGGTGCGGCTTACGATGGACACGGCACTGATTTCGGCCTTTTCCGCCACGTGTTTCTGTTCCAGTCCCTTACCGCTCATCCATTCCTTGATGCGCCAGGGCTTGCGATGCTTACCGGCCTTAACCCCGGCATGAGGATTGATTGCTGCTGCATTCATCATTTCAGTTCCGCCTCCAGTCTTCTTTTTTCTTCTTGAGCTCGTTTGGTTTTAAGTATGGCCTCTGCATAAGCGACCTTTTTTTCTTGTTCTTTTGTCATGATCTTTATCCCCAAGGCATCAAGCAGGGGCGTAAGCGGGCTTAAGTCGCCAGTTACCATCATGAAGGCCACTATAGCCTCGTATTTGGGAGGATGATCCCTCGCCCCCGGTGTGACCCACTTTTCGAGCGAGGCGGTCTTGATGCTCTTGGCATTCGTGCCGCTCAGGTTCACGCCGGAGGTTCGGGAAATTTTGGTCATCAGATCGGCAATCAGATCACGGGACAAAACCGGGTGCTTCTGGGCAACTATATTCATATTGGAACGGGTCATGGTCATCAGACTGGCTAACGCCGTAGCCATCTTCTGAAACTCCATTTCCTGTTTTTCATCATGAAAAAGTGTAAGCTGCTGCACTTTTTACCGCCCCGTTTTTTCCTTCAAATTACCGTCCGAACTGTTTCATTGACCGTCTGTGTGGGCGGGTGCTAATCATTGGGTAGTGATTCGTTGATTTGTTTGCCGCCCTTGAGTTATGTTTTAATATCAAAAATTGTTTTTAGTCAACAATTTTTGATGTCTAAGTTTGAAAAAATGAGATTAACTTATTTATTCAATTAACTTAACTTTTTATAGCAATATAGGGCTGTCCAACTTAATGTCCAACTTTGGGAGTAGAACTTGGACAACACTATTGGCGCCCGCATCAAGGCTGTTAGAGGAGAAATGCTACAGACTCATTTTTCCGAAATGCTTGGAGTACACAAAAATTCTCTTAGTCGTTATGAGAGAGGTGTAGGACTTCCTGACGCACAATTTATTCAGTCTTTATGCACAACATTTGAGATTGAAGCTAATTGGCTGTTATTCGGAGAAGGCCCCCGGAAACGAGGGGCAGCAGCTCAACCTCGTCCTAATAAGGAAGGACAATGCGTTCGCTGTGAAGTGTTAGAAGCTGAACTTTCAAAAGAAAGGGATTTGAGCCGGGAGCTAATGCAGGACAACCGGGAACTTATGAAAGAAAACCGCAAGCTGATGCGCGAGAACAGCGATCTGAGAGTAGAGCTGGCAGAAATAAAGGCTAGAGCAGCGCCTGACGGAGATAATAAAGACGAAGAAAGACTCAGGGTCGGATAAAATATAAAAAAAGAATAGATGGGGCAGGAGTATTGATTTTCATGCCCCATTAATTGTAAATAAAATATCAAGAAGGCCTAATTATGCAAGGTGATACTGGCTCGGATTTTTGGACACTGATTATAGCTATAGTTGGTGCAGGAGCTTGGATTCCATATCTAATAACCTTAGCTATAAAATTATTTTCTAAAGCTAAAGTTTCACTTCATGCAAAAAAAATAATTCTTTCACATGATATAAATGGGCCATCTATAAGATTACCTGTAGCTTTTGTAAGTGAAAATAAATCAGCAAGAATTAATGAAATTGACATAGAACTCCAATATGAGGACAAAAGTGAAGCTTTTTTTAAATGGTTTTCAATTTCAAGCGCCGTAGAAAATTCTAGTATAGATAGCTCTGGAAATAAAATAACCAATACTTTTTTGTCAGACGCTATAATGATCTTTTTACCTAAAGAGAATGTACAACTTCTATCTATTGTATTTCAAGAGCGGAACAAAACAATTAAAAAAAATGATATTCTTACCCCATATGTGGACAGGTTCGAGCGGAATTTAAAAAGAACCGGTAATAAGAGCTTTAAAGAATATATGGAATCCATTGATGGTTGGTATGAAGTTGAAGATTTTATTAAGGACTCATATATCTGGAAAGCTGGCGAATACAAATTTAAATTTATTATTAACTCAGCAGATAGAAAGATAAATTTTATATCAGAACTATATAGCTTTAACCTAACAAAAGCTGACGAAGAATGGTTAAATACAAATTTGGAAATAGCACAATCTAATACAAAAGAAATTTTACATAAAAGCTTTATGCATGGTGACTACACAGAGAATATGCAATCATATCGTAACACGACTAAAAGTTTGACATCGGTTTAGAATGTTTCTCATCTTGAGTGTCTAAAACAAAGGGCAAATGGTCTATTTTCTCAACTAGACCATTTGCCCTAAAATTTATGTCATAACTCTTGTAAGCCTATATTCTACCTACATTTATCCTATAAATATCCTATATGATCTCCGTATTCATTAATTCTCATCTTCTCTGTCCCCCTATATTTAAAACGATTTATAAAAACACAATATATCTTTCTGCCCTATTATTTTCTCCAGAATTCGGGAACAAACAAAACTACAACCGTATATATTTCTAATCTTCCCAGAAGCATGCAAAAAATAAGAGCCCATTTCCCAAGCTCGGGAATATGCGCATAATTATCAGTTGGTCCAACGCTTCCTATTCCCGGCCCTATATTTCCAATACAAGCCAGTGATGCGGCAAATGAGGATGTAACATCAACTCCTGTTGCCGCAACAATAAAACCGCAAATGATAAATAACCCCAGCCACAGAACAGCAAATCCAAGTATTCCATTGAGAACTTCAGGCTGAACTACAGTCTTGCCAAGTTTAACTCTGCTTATCTGCCGCGGATGTATCAATCGCAAAAGTTCCTGATAAGAATGCTTTAAAAGCAGCATTATCCTTAGATGTTTCATACCTCCGCTCGTAGATCCGGCGCACCCTCCAAGAAACATGCAAAACAGCAACAGAGCCTGTGATATAGCAGGCCATGTTTCATAATCTGCAGTTGCATATCCTGTAGTACTCATAATTGAAGCAACCTGAAACGATGAATACCTGAAGGCATCGGCAATATTATCGTAAATATTAGAGGTATAAAGACTCACAGTAATAATTACAGTTACCGCAATAGTGACTATGCTGAAAAATCTGAACTCAGGATCCCGCCAGAATGCTAATGGACGGCCTTTCAACATTTGGTAATGAAGCGAAAAGTTTACACCGGCAACGAGCATAAAAAAAGTAATAACATAATCAATATAAGCACTGTCGTAATATGCTACAGAAGGATTTTTGGTAGAAAAACCTCCAGTAGCCAAGGTACCGAACGTATGGCACAAAGAATCGAATAAATTCATTCCACCAAACATAAGCAGTACTGTTTCAATAAGGCTGAAAAGAAGATAAACCTTCCATAATGCTACTGCGGTATCTTTTATTCTGGGCTTAAGTTTATCAGGAACAGGACCCGGAACTTCCGCTTTATACAACTGCATCCCACCTACACCAAGGAACGGCAGTATTGCTAACGAAAGGACAATTATCCCCATACCGCCCAGCCAATGGGTAAGGCTCCTCCAGAATAAAATTCCCTTTGCAACACTTTCTATATCCGTCATTACCGAAGCTCCGGTAGTGGAAAATCCGGAAAGCGATTCAAAGACACAATCGACAGGAGATTGAAACACTCCACCAATCAAAAACGGCAAACTGCCAAAAAGGCCGGCCATAATCCAGCCTAGAGCAACTATTGCCATTCCTTCTCTATGGTTCAAGCCCTTCCCGGCACTACTGTCTTTAAAGCAGAAAAACAGTATAGCACCGCAAATCAGGGTAATTATTATAGACCAGCAAAAAGGTGTCACCCCTGAATCCGCATAATACACGGAGAAAAATAATGGGAAAAACATGCAAAGCCCGACACAGATTGTCAAAGCTCCGATTATATGAAGGCATATATTCCAGCGCATCAAAAAAACTCCAGAGTGGTTGTCAAAGCTTCCTCAATGTCCGGAATGGTACTGCGTGTAGAAATAATTAGAAGTCTGTCCTGAGGCTCAATTACAGTCATTCCTGTGGGGATAATAACCTTATCACCACGCTGAAAACATAGTATAAGAGATCCTTTCGGAAGACCTAAGTCCATTATCGGCTTACCAACAATTTTAGATTTCTCCTGAGCTATAGCCTCAAGAACTTCAGCTTCATCACCTTTAATAGAAACTGCTGACAGGACTTTTCCACGTCTGACAAAACGCAAAATGGAATTAATAGCTGAGAGTCTCGGGCAAACCAGATGATCTATACCAAGAGGTTGAATCAAAGGCATGTATGCAAAATTATTTATTCGGGTAATGGTCTTACGAGCACCCATTTTTTTCGCCAGCAGACATGTCAGGATATTCATTTCCTCATCTCCGGTTACAGAAATGACCATATCCATTTCACCGATGTTTTCTTCTTTCAGAAGCTCCTGATCTGTCCCATCACCTTGTAAGACAATAACCCTGTTGAGATTCTCCGACAAAAATTCACACCTATCAGGATTACATTCAAGAAGTCTGGTGTGATATTTACGGTTATCCAGAGTCTGTGCCAGCAGATAACCTACATTACCTCCACCAACGATAAGAACTTTGTGGACTGGTTCTGTTAATATACCTGCTGATTTCAATAAGGTTGTCTGATTTTTATTAATACATGTAAAATAAACAATATCACCTTCCTTAATCCGATCTTCACCACCGGGTATAATCAACCGGTCTTCACGGACCAGAGCGGCAACAACAACATTTATATCTCCAAGCGAATCTTTAATATTCTTTAATAAAACTCCGCTCAAAGGACTAGCTTCAGGAATTTTAACTCCTATCAGGCGGACTTCACCATTAACAAATTCATTAATCTCTACGGCACCGGGCACACTCATAAGTCGCAGTATGGACTCAACAACTTCCTGATCGGGATTGATAATTGTGTCGATATTCAGGTCCCCACTCTGGAACATGTCTGAATAACTTATGTAATCGTCATTACGAACTCTGGCCAACTTGATAAGATCAGATGAAATTTTATTCGCAAAAAAAGATGCTAGAAGATTTATTTCATCCTTATCAGTAACAGCTAAAAGGATATCAGCATTCTCAATTCCTGCTTTTTTCAATACTTCAGGACTGGAACCAGATCCTTTGATTGTCTGAACATCCAAAGTTTCTGAAACTCGTTTCAGAGCGGAACTCTGTAAATCAATAACGACAACATCCTTGTTTTCGCTGGCCAGACGTCTGGCGACATTAAAGCCGACTTCCCCAGCTCCTATGACGATTATCCTCAAAAATTAGCTCCTTTTAAACGGTCAGATCCAAAACAGATGAAGAATAGTTATTCTCTGAATGTTATCCTGAATTACTATCTGAAACAAAACGTTTTTTCCACATCCAATACGGCACTGTGCATATAAGAAAAGCCCGCTGTATATCAATACAGCGGGCTAAAAAAACAAAAATATGCTAACTTACTAGGAAAGCTTATTTACTGCAGTCTGAAGACGTGAAATTCTACGAGCAGCACAACGAGCGTGTATAACTTTCTTAGAAGCAGCCTTATCAAGAACTGAGACAGCCTTGGTCAGAGCAACTGAAGCATTTTCTTTATCATTTGCTTCAACAGCGGTACGAACTTCTTTAACTACGTTTTTAATACGGGTACGAACCATTGTGTTACGATGATTACGGACCAAGCTCTGACGGTGCCTTTTAAGTGCGGACTTGTGATTCGCCAAGGTAATTCTCCTGTATATTAAATTTCTATTTATTTCCCTGCAAAGCAGGTGTTGCGTGCAAACCGAAAGGGGTCATTAACCAATGATCAATATCTTTGTCAAGCTTAAACTTGATTCAATCAACTATTAATATAAATTTAATCTTAAACCTGCAGGGCACTAAAGTCAGCTAATCTGCTTAATCTGTCAACAAGAGCCTTCAGCAAATTTAATCTATTCATTTTGAGACCCTCATCATCACAGATAACCATAACATGATCAAAGAAATCATCAACGTATGGTCTCAACTCTCCAAGAACACCAAGAAGGCTGGCAAAATTGTTCTGTTCCCATAAGGAATTAAATCTTTCTGAGGTGTCATCAATTTTTTCTGCCAAAGCTTTTTCCTGAGGTTCAACAAGACTGTCCATATCAAAACCACCAGTCAGCACAAGACCCTCTTCTGAACCCTGCTTACGGATAATATTTGCAGCTCTTTTAAAAGTAAGCACTGCCTGCTCAAAATCATCCTCTTTGCTGAAATCAGATAACGCTTCTATACGGGCTTTTAGTGATGACATATCAGAGAAGCCTGCACCAAGAGCAGCATCAACAACACGGGTTTTAAATCCCTGACCTGTGAAGTATGACCGCAGTCTATTGGCGATAAAATCATTCAATTTTGCCAGAGTTTCAGATTTAGACAGTTTCCATTTAATATCTTTAGAATATGCATCCCATGCCAATTCAAAAAGTATATTTACATCAACCTGAAATTCAAAATTCAAAAGAATCCGTATTATACCCAGAGCAGCACGTCTGAGGGCATAGGTATCATTTGCGCCGGTAGGAATTTTGTTCAGTCCGAAACAACCTACAAGAGTATCCGCTTTATCAGCAATTGAGATTATCGCTCCGCCAATGGAGGACGGAACAGGCGTTTCTGCTCCAGCGGGGAGGTAATGTTCATAAACGGCTTTACAAACAACATCTTCCTCGCCTTTCTTTTCGGCATAAATGCCACCCATTTTACCCTGCAGGCTATCAAACTCGTTAACCATCTCAGAGACAAGGTCTGCCTTTGCAATACGACCTGCACGGGCCATTTCAGTCTGAAGATCTGGTTCAACCTTAGCTGCGATTTTCGCTCCAAGCTTCTCAATTCTTCTTGATTTGTCACCCATTGAACCTAAAGGACCAAGGAAAACAACATGCTCAAGTTTATCAAGCCAAACCTGAAAGTCTGTAGCCAAATCTTTTGCCCAGAAAAATCTTGCATCTTCAAGTCTGGCTCGAAGTACTTTTTCCCATCCCTTGCGGACCAAGTCATAATCTTTAGGCTCAAGATTCAAAGTACAGAGAAAATGCGCCAGAAGCTTTCCATCTTCTTTCTGGATTCCGAAACATTTCTGATGACTTTCCATACTTGTCAGAAGGACCTCAGCAGGAAGCTCTAGAAAAGATTCATCAAAATGACCTATTATCGGCCGAGGAAGTTCTACAAGGTTGCTGACTTCATCAAGAAGGCTTTCCTTCCATACAACAGCTCCGCCAAGTTCGGATGCCAGCCTGTTACCTTCATCACGGACAAAGTCGGCTCTTTCCTCAGGGGAAATAATTACTGAACACTTGTTCTTGATAATATCAAGATATGCTGAGGCTTCAGGAACATCAAAAGGTCCGGGCCCCATAACCCTGTGTCCATAGGTCAGTCGACCGGACTTCATTCCAGCAAGCTCAAACTCTACAACGGTATCCCCGAAGAGACAAAGCAGCCAGCGAAGCGGACGTCCAAAATGAAAATCAAGACTTCCCCATTTCATTTTTTTAGGAAAGCTGAGGCTTGAGATAGCGTTAAGGCAGATTTCAGGTAAAATATCAACAGTATTGGAACCGCCTATGGTCTTTTTAGCTGCCAGATATTCACCCTTATCAGTATTAATTGTATAAATATCGTCTAAAGAAATGCCCTGTGATCTTGCAAAACCTTCACAAGCTTTTGTGGGTTTTCCATCTGCATCGTATGCTATCCGTGCCGGTGGGCCGGAAACTTCTTCTTCTACCTTCTTCTGAGCGGCATCCATACCGGCGACCAAAACGCTGAGCCTACGTGGAGTGGCATACGTCTTAACATCCTCAAAACCGATCATTTTATCAGTTAAAAGGGTTCTGAAAATTTTCTCTATATCTTCACCCAGACGCGGAACAAAGCGTGCGGGCATTTCCTCAATTCCAATTTCAAGTATAAAATCTGCCATGACAGTTTCCGTTTTTTATTTGTTATTGAGCATTGGATAACCCATTTCTTCGCGCTGAGCGGCATAAAGTCTTGCCGCAGCGGAAGCAAGAGCCCGCACTCTTCCTATATAAGCTGCACGTTCAGTTATCGAAATAGCTCCTCTGGCATCCAGAAGATTGAAGGTATGGGAACATTTTAAACAGTAATCATAAGCAGGCATAGCAAGACCAGCTTCTGCTACTTTTTTACTTTCAGCCTCATACTTATTGAAAAGATCCAGTAACATGGCAGAATCGCTGACTTCAAAATTATAAGTAGACTGTTCAACCTCATTTCTATGGAAGATCTGACCGTAAGTTACCTTATCATTCCACATAAGATCATAAACAGATTCTTTTCCCTGCAAGTACATGGCAAGCCGCTCAAGACCATAAGTAATCTCAACGGATACCGGACTGAGGTCAATACCGCCAACCTGTTGGAAATAGGTAAACTGAGTGACTTCCATGCCATTAAGCCATACTTCCCATCCAAGACCCCAGGCCCCCAGAGTAGGAGATTCCCAGTCATCTTCAACAAAACGTATATCGTGCTCATCTGCTCTGATTCCAAGAACTTTCAAACTATTAAGATAAAGTTCCTGAACATTCTCCGGAGAAGGTTTCAATATTACCTGAAACTGAAAGTAATGCTGAAGCCTGTTCGGATTCTCTCCGTAACGCCCGTCAGTTGGACGGCGGGAAGGTTCAACATAGGCAGTATTCCATGGTTCCGGCCCGATAACCCTGAAAAAAGTTGAAGGGTTGAATGTTCCAGCTCCAACTTCAATGTCGAATGGCTGCACCATGCAACAACCGTAATCAGCCCAGAATTTTTGAAGATTCAGGATCATGCTTTGAAAGTTCATCAAGTTTCCTCACATCTGAATATAATTTTTTCCCGATCATGGATGGTCATGATAATGGCCCTAGATCTGACGGAAAGATTTCGTACCAGCAGTTTTCCCTGTAAGAGCAGAAAAAACCTAAAATTTATTTAATCAACTATGCAATAAAGTTCTTAGTCTCAAGCACCAATCAAAACTAGAAACACAACTTTATAAAACCATTTATACCCTGCGATAACCGGCCTCTTCCCACACAAGCCCGAGGTGGTATGCCATAAACCTATCCATAACTTTAAAACACTCGCTTCTGACTTCCGAGGGTATATGAAGATGCGCCCAATGGTCAGGATCAGTATCCTGAATCCAGGAAAGAGTTCTAAGAGTGAATGAGCTGACTGCAAAACCTTTCAAGGCCGGGTCACACTCAACACAAAGAGCAACTCCCTTCTCTATATCAAAAGAATAGTTGTGATTCCCAAAAAGAGGTTTGCCGCATCGACCGCAAATTGTAAAGTCCGGTTTGAATCCCTGCTCAAAAGCGACTTTCGTTCTGAACAAAAGCGGGAAAAAGTCATCAGGGTCCTCTGCGTCAATAACTGTAAGGGTTTGTAGAAGAAGTTCAAATATGCGTCTGGCAGAATCATTATCAAAATTTATAGAATCAACAAACTTGACACAGTTGGCAGCAAGACCGATTTTACGGTGATTACTGCGAAGACTGTTAAAGCTTTTAATCAGACTACCTTCCGACAAGACCTGATAAGATCCGGTTTTATTGGCTCCAACTTTAAAAACAACATGAGAAAAAGGTTCCAGACAACCGCCGAACCTTTTTCTGCTGCGACTTCCACCAAAAGCAAAAGCCGTCTGCACACCTCTTGATGCAGAGATATACCGAACCCAGACATCATATTCCCTAAATTTTCCGGTCCTTAAAATCAGAGCCTTATCAGTGCATTCCATAAGCTCTGAACTCCAAACTGGTACTATTTAGAAAAAATAATTGTCTGAACTCTTCCATCCGAACTCTCGACCGGATAATCATTTCCATTCTTTGTTATGGTGACTCCATTGGAATTACCAAACTTAACCTGTAATGAATTTCTATATGGCAATGTTATACTCTCACCATCCTTTAATATAACATTTCTTGCTGAAGACTCATCCGCGATTATCTCCATCCAGCATGATTCTTCCTTTTTGGCTCTAATCACGACCTGATTCCCAACAATAGCCACATTCGTTTCAGCCGCAGATGAGACTTGCGATTCAGCATTATCCTCGTGCAAAGTCTCGGTCTTCTCAGTACTATCTGAAGATTGAGATATATGTGAATTGCTATTCACTTCTGCTTCAACCTTCTCATCTGAAGACGAAACAGAATTGACCTGATCAGATTGCTCTTCAGCAATTTCAGATTGATCAGGTAAATTGGCAGAAATGTCTTCATTATCCTTAGCGGAATTCAAGGAAGCTGAATTTTCTTCAATATGAGTAGAATTATCACTATTGCTAATGAAATTACCGATTGTATCCCTATTAAAATAATAGGCCACACCGCAAGCGGCAATAATAACGATAACAATTAATAGAACAACGGGGAAACCAGATTTCTTTTTCTCTTTAATAGAGGAGATTATCTGCTTTTCATCGTATTCATTGCTAACGGCCTGGCAAACTTCCATGTCATCATATTCAGACTCGATAGGACAACTTTTGGAAAATTCTTCCCCAAACTCCTCGGGATCAAAGCCAAGGGTTTTGGAATAAATCTTTACAAAGCCTTTAGCATATACAGGATGAGGCATTTCACACTCATCCCCTGACTCAATAGCCAAAATATTGCGTCTGCTTATTTTAGTCTGCTCCATGACTTCAGCAACACTCAAGCCCTGACGCAGCCGCTCTTCTTTTAACCGGGAGCCTAGCTCTTTAAGATTCATACGATCCTCTTACCATACTCTTTTTTTAGGCTGTCTGAACCCTTAACGGGGTAGCCAGCTCTAACATCAAATTTTAATAATTCCGATAAGCACAGTTATCCAACCTCCCCCGGCACATAAATAAGAATACGCTGTGCTATAAACTTAACTCTGACTATTTAATCTCGATGACAGCTTTTTCCCGCAATTTCTTTATATAATCGGCAAAAACTGCATCCTGCTTTTCACCATAAAGCTTATCATAAATTTTATCTTTCATCTCTTCAAAACTGGCTTTTTTCTCAGCCACATATGAATCAAGCTTTAACACAGCATCCATGCCCTGAACATTAAAAATTTCACTTATCTCACCCGGCTTTAAACCTTTCAGGACATCCTGCCATGTTTCAGCAAGATCCTTTAAACTCAAGTCACCAAGGTCGCCGCCCTGACCGGAACCCGGTCCCTGAGTGTACTTATCTGCGGCTTCTTCAAAGGTAACCTTTTTATCCATTATCTCTGTACGAATTGCAGCAGCATCCACTCCCTTAGGAAATAGAATAAGTTTAAGATGCATTTTTTTAGGCTTTGAAGCTCCGGATGCAGACTGAGTACTATTCCAGTACTTCTCCATTTCTTCTTCAGTAACAACAACTTTATTTTTTACTTTATAATTCAACAAACGGTGTTTACGGATATTATCTCTAATTTTATTTTTAAAGTCTGTGAGATTGGTTTTCTGAAGCTGCAACTTTTTTTCAAGTTCTTCTTTGGAAATATTGCTGTTCTCCATGATAGACTGCAGCTCCCCGTTCACATCATCTTCTGAAACACTTACCCCGAGACTTTTGGCCTCCTGTTCAAGGATAGCGTCATTCACCATTCTATCAAGAAGCTGTTTACGGAATGCTTCGATCTGATCTTTCTCAACATCACTGATCTCGCGGCCTTTAAACTGGTTAAGAACAGGCTCCATACCTTTATTAACATCGTAAAGTGTTATAACTTCACCATTCACTACAGCAGCAATACCATCGATGATCTTTTCAGCAGCAAAACTGTAAGACGGAAAAACTAAAATAGCAGACAATATAAAAGTAAGGACTACACGCTTCAATTGTGCGGCTCCTGATGTTATTTTGAGATTAAAGACTAAGTGAAATATGATTAAAAATATAATCATTATAAATAATATTTCACGCTATATTAACTATGCCTAACTAAACATTTTCAAACAACTATGCAAGAAAGCTTTTCAGCTATAAATCAGGTCAAATTTATTCACTAACTGTCTCAGAAGGTTTCTTTTTAGCAACATTCTTTTCTGTATGCTTTTCAAGCAAATGTTCACTGATCTTTATATCTGAAACTTTAAGCTTGGAAGTAAGCCAGGAATTAAAAGCCGAATCAAGCTTTTTATCAAGGAGGACCTTTTCAACTGTTGGATATGCCTGAGAAGGAGTCAACAATGTAGCTTCTTTTTTTTCCTTAAGAATCAGGCAGATAACACTACGGTCTTTAACCATAATCTGGCTTGCTTCACCAACTTTTAAATCGTGAATTTCATTCTCCCACTCAGTAGGATACTGTCCATCTCTTATCCATGTTTCACGCACTCTAACCTGTTTTAATTTTGAGGCAACTATTTTAGGAGACTCTCCTTTCATCAAAGAATCAACTGCGTGACTAACCCTGTCTCTACTTGGTCCACTGACAACGAGCAGCCGGCTTCCGGCGGGGACATAAAAATCTGATAAATGTTTTCGATAATACTCTTCAGCTTCTTTATAATCTATTTTAATTTCAGGGCGCAGTACCTGTTTAAAAAATTTATCCATACCAAGCTGATTCCGCAACTGTTCCCGCCAATCATCAATATTTATATACTCTTCAATAAGAGTCTGTTCAAAAGCCCCGTCAGGATAGTCTTCTCTTACAGTATTTTCTGCATTTTTAACATCTTGAGAAGTTACAGGAATACCTCTTTCCATCAGTTCCTGCATCACAAGTTTTTGAATTATGAGGTCATTTAAAATATGCCGATATTCCTCCCGAACCTGTTCAACAGAGGGGACAAAATCTTCACTGCCTTCATGATTCAGATCATACTGATACTCAAGTTGCGCAAGGTATACAGGTTGGCCATTAACTCTGGCGATAACACCCGGCTCATCACTTTTTCCCTGACACCCAGTTAAGATGAGGCAAAAAACAAGCAAACAAAATATAGTTTTTCTCATTAAAATTTTCCAAAAATGCTGACAATTAATTTAAAAAAATATTTAGATCAATCTTCCAATGAATTAAGTTCATTGCATACTTCGTTCAATCCAGCTGCAACCCCTTTGCCAGCTTCAAAACGCAACTCAAGCTTTGCAGGAGGAAGAAGTTTTACATGATCATGACGCTCCTCAACCCACTTTATCAACTTGGAAAGGTCAATAAACGACTCATCTTCATTCCAGCTTAATACAACCCTTGCAGGGAATAAATCAGCCTTGGCCACTCGTAATCTAGAAAGTAGTCTTTTTAAATATAAAACTGATACAAAATTCTCAACTTCCTGAGGGAAATGTCCAAACCTGTCTTTAATCTCGGCTGCAAGCTCTTCTATTCTGGATTCATCTTTTGCTGAAGAAAGAGCCCTGTAGTAACGTAACCGCTCCCGTGGATCAGGAACAAATTCTTCAGGAAGATGAGCGCGAAAGACAAAATTAATTTCAGGCTCACTTGCGGAAGCAGCCCCGTCTCCTTTGATGCGCCGCACTTCCTCATCCAGCATTTCAAGAAAGAGGTCCAAACCAACCTTAGCGATCTGTCCCGACTGAACTTCGCCAAGGATATTACCGGCACCTCTGAGTCGTAAATCTTCCATAGCAACTTTAAAACCCGCTCCAAGGTAATCAAGTTGCAAAATAATCTGCATTCTGCGTTTTGCTTTTTGCGAGAGTGAATCAAGGGATGACACAACAAAATACGCATAAGCCTGTCTGGTACTTCGTCCAACCCTGCCACGCAACTGATAAAGCTGCCCAAGGCCGAACATTTGGGCCTGATCAACAATCAGAGTATTTGCATTCGGGAAATCAAGGCCGGATTCAATAATTGCCGTAGCAACAAGAATATCAAGCTCCTGATGCCAGAATTTATGAATTGTATCTTCTAGAGCCCTCTCTCCCATTTGCCCATGAGCCATACCTATACGGGCATCAGGGGCAAGCTTTCTAACAAACTCCACAACACGTTCAAGTCCCTGTACACGATTATGAACCCAAAAAATCTGTCCTCCGCGTTCAAGCTCTCGTTGAACAACGGACCTCAACATACTTTCATCCCTCTCAATCAAGGCCGTCTCTACAGGCTTTCTATCCACAGGGGGAGTTTCTATAGTACTTAAGCTCCGCACTCCTGAAAGTGACAGCTGTAATGTTCTTGGAATTGGAGTAGCTGTTAATGTAAGAACATCAATATTCTTTTTAAACTCTTTAACCCGTTCTTTATGCCTAACTCCAAATCTTTGTTCTTCATCAAGAATCAGCAGTCCTAATTCGGGCAATTCGACATCCTTAGAAAGCATTCTGTGCGTGCCGATAAGTATATCCAATTCTCCAGATGCAGCCTGCTCTAAAATCCTTTTACTTCTGGCTCCGGTCACAAATCTGCTCAACAAGCCGATGTTGACAGGAAAGCCTTCCATACGCCTTGTAAAAGTCTGATAATGCTGCTCTGCAAGTACAGTTGTCGGACACAGCAAAGCAACCTGTTTGCCGTCAAGAACAGCTCTAAATGCAGCCCTCAAAGCAACCTCGGTCTTACCAAAACCAACGTCTCCGCATACCAGCCGATCCATTGGTTCCGGTTTTTCCATATCTCTGAAAACATCCTGAATAGCTTTTTCCTGATCAGGTGTCTCTTCAAATCCAAAAGTGCTTTCAAACTCCCAGTATAAATCGTCTACAGGGCCATACGCATATCCTTTTGCAACTTTACGGTATGCATACATTTCCACAAGTTCTCCGGCTATTTTTTCAATTGCCTTGCGAACTTTTTCACGGGTCTTTGCCCAACGGGCTCCCCCCAGCTTGTCTAGGACAGGAGAGGCTCCCTCAGGACCTTTAAATTTCTGAACAAGGTTCAGCCTGTCAACGGGGACATACAATTTATCCTCATCATCAAAAAACAATAGTAGGTAATCGTTTTCAACATCACCGATTTTTAAGTGATGCAAACCACCAAATCTTGACAGACCATAGTCGCGATGGACCAGAAGATCATCAGGTAAAAGGTCCTCATATGAAGTCATACCCTTAAAAGCTTTATCCCTTACACGTGTCCCACCTGACGATTCAGGCTGAAGGACCTCCTCTCCAAGGATAAGACTTTGGCACCATTCGAGGTCCATTCCATACTTAAACGGAGAAATCAGGGCGTAAATACCTTTATTTAGAGGAGAATATTCTGTTGAAATAGCTAATTGTTCTGGTTCAATCAAAGAAAGGAATTTAGATCTTGACCTCTCAGTACGGAAACTCAATACGGTTTGAAACCGCTCAGATTTCCATTCTTTAAGCCCTGAAACCAGCGAAGCCCAAGGCCTTTTGGATTGCTCCGGTTTCCAGAATAC
This sequence comes from Maridesulfovibrio bastinii DSM 16055, assembly GCF_000429985.1. Lineage (NCBI taxonomy): Bacteria > Pseudomonadati > Thermodesulfobacteriota > Desulfovibrionia > Desulfovibrionales > Desulfovibrionaceae > Maridesulfovibrio > Maridesulfovibrio bastinii. Next base: position 2,640 of record NZ_AUCX01000035.1, on the reverse strand, counting down.
ATCCGAAAATGACGAAAACGGATTTTCCACCAAATCAATTCCGTCTCTTTCACGACCAATAATCAAATCTTCAAACACAATCTGCCTATTCTTGCGCCATACAGATCTGGCCCTTTCTTCATTCCAGCAAATCTGATGAACAGGCCAGCGCAAGCCTGTTCCGCTGGAGTCGTCTTTAAGAAAATTATTCCAGCTATGCTCCTGATCCTGTAAACGCTCTCTCAGATTTGAAGCAGAAGATAATATATAAACAGGGTTACTCTCTAGAAAGGAATTCAAATCAACTGTTTCCGGATAAAACAATCCCGGCCAGATCATACCGTTTGAATTATCTAGTAACTCTGTAAGATGTGATATTTCGGAAGCGCCAATTTCACCTGTTTTCTTTAGTTGCTCCCAGTGCTCTCTTGCGCAGCTGATATTCTCGTCAGTCAAAATAGCCGGCGCAACAGGGAGGACTGTCAACTCATCAAGATCAGCTTTACTCCTTTGACTTGATGGATCAAAAAGCCTTATTTCATCTATTGTATCCCCGAAAAATTCAATCCTGACAGGCAATTGATATCCAGGAGGATAAATATCCAGAATATCACCACGCATGGACATTTCACCGGGTGATGAGACAAGCCTTGTTCTGGTATAGCCCCAGACAACGGCCTGTTCCATCAACATTTCGGGAACCATCTCCTCACCCTTGGCAAGAAGAATATAATTATTTTCAAGAAATGATGGAGCCGGCCATTTAAAAAGAAAATTATCGACTGTAAGTAAAACGGATTTAGGTTTTCCACCTGCAGTCAAAGCATACAATGTTGACCAGCGTTCAGCCCAATCAGAAGAATTAGAGCTCTTGGGAAGGCACGGAGGTAAAAACTGCCATTCATTATCCCATGAGGTATTTTCTTGGGGCTTCTTTTTTGTGTTATTTTCACTAAGTAGTTTTAAAATATTTTTCAGTTCAGAATATTCTTTGGCACCTGGAACAACCACAACAACAGGTTGCCCCTTAGAATGAAGGTGATGAGCTATGAAAGCCTGTGTTCCGGGACCACTTTTAAAAATGCGAACAGTATTCCCTTCACCATGGGTAAAAGGTGATAATATTGAAGGAAAAGTCAAACAAAACTCCCAAAAAATGAATATAGATATAGAATAAACAATTCTTTGTATTAAACAAAAAACAAATTATATTTACCATAAAAAAAGCCGCCCCGATAAAATCGGAACGGCTTATATTTCTCAGCATTCAACAGATATGTCCAGTTTCTTAATCCGTCAAAACAAATCAACTACATATCTTTTCAAAAACTTAAACCTGTGCAAGTTGCTCCTGCTCATCACTTGATAAAAGCCTGTCAAGATCAAGAAGAATCAAAAGTCGGTCTTCAAGTTTACCTACACCACTGATATATTCCGACTCAAGACCGGAAACAACCGGCGGTGGCGGCTCAACCGTACCTTCAGGAATTCTTAACACCTCTGAAACAGAATCCACAACAAAACCAACAATCATGTTGCTGATTTCAATAACTATAATCCTTGTGTGCTGATCATGATCCCTTGTAGGCAACCCAAAACGTCTGCGAAGATCAATTATAGGAATAACTTTTCCGCGCAGGTTTATAACACCCTCAACAAATTCAGGGGCTCTGGGGACTCTGGTTATTTCCATTGTCCGTATGATTTCCTGAACTTTGAGGATATCTACACCAAACTCTTCATCGCCGATACTAAAAGTGACGAGCTGTATGAGTTCAGCATCCTGACGCTTTTTTTCCTCTTCTTCCATAGATGCCCCCCTATATTTGAAGCAAATCTGAAATTGCTTACAATCACATGAAAACAAAAATAGTATATAATTCTATTTTTAATTTTGCAACTTAAATAAGAAAAATCAATTATTAATTCAAATTTAACAAATGTCCTCAGCTAAAATTTGACTCTACCTCTATAAATGACTATTTCATCTTTTGACAGAAAGGTAAAACCATTCAGTCATTTTTTACACTCTGGAGGGCAAAAGTCTGCATGGCTCAATTTTCAGCAACAGATAATATTACTGTTGAAGACCAGATCAAAGCTCTGGCAAACGATGAACTACTTGATTTTTGGGAAGAAACACAGTTTCTTGCCAAAATGCTGGCTCAGGAAAGCCCTGAACAGATTCAGCAAGCAAATATTCAGTATAACCCTGAGTATGAGAGGCTGATTCTTCAGGAGCTCCAACTTAGATCATGTATGAGAACATTAGATATATAAATCTGATTTTAAATAAAAGAATCCCTGCCTTGCGGCAGGGATTCTTTTATTTCAGATTGATGACAAAGTCCTCGCCTTTTGGCGGGGACTTTTTTATATTATTTGCATGTTAAAAAAATCTGATCAAAAGCAAGTCACTGTTGAGCTAGTAACAATTGAAGAGCTGGTTCCTGAAAACCATTTACTTCGAAAAATAAATAAGTTTATCGACTTTTCATTTATTCGAGAGAAGACCAAGCATCTTTACTGTGAGAACAATGGTCGTCCAGCAATTGATCCAGTTGTTCTTTTTAAGATGTTATTTATTGGGTATATATTTGGAATTCGCAGTGAGAGGCGTCTTGTCAAAGAAATACAAGTCAATATGGCTTATCGCTGGTT
>NZ_AUCX01000034.1 GCF_000429985.1 Maridesulfovibrio bastinii DSM 16055 | reverse complement strand
GAGCTTTATGGTTGCGGGGAGAGGATTTGAACCTCTGGCCTTCGGGTTATGAGCCCGACGAGCTACCAAACTGCTCCACCCCGCGCCAATGTGAAAAGAGAACTACATTCGCTTTTCAAGTATGTCAAATTAAAAATGAATATTAAACCAATATAATTTCAGGCTGTTGTAAATTGTTAAGATCTGTATTCAAAATAAAACAGTCTGGACTTGATACGTGCTAAAGGCTATCTTAATTATGTTTTTCTCTGTTTTTCAAAACCATTGAAAGAAGAGAAAAAAAAACCTTGATTCAGCATCAAGGTCATATCGGAAGCTTTTTGGTTGCGGGGAGAGGATTTGAACCTCTGACCTTCGGGTTATGAGCCCGACGAGCTACCAAGCTGCTCCACCCCGCGTCACGTGGAGGATAACTAACTTTCACCAACTTGGAAGTCAACCTCTATTTACAAATTATTTAAATTTTTTTATCTCACCTCTCGCTATGACATTAAAATATGATCTCTCTATTGTGGTGCCTGTTTATAACGAACAGGACAACCTACGCAAACTCATGCAGGAAATTGCCGCGGCCCTCGATCCGCAGCCCATCAATTATGAGGTTGTGTTCGTGGATGACGGAAGCACAGACAACAGTCTTGCTGTGCTTAAAGAACTTGCCGCAGCTTATTCCCGGCTGAGGTATATATCTTTTGAACAAAACAGGGGACAATCCGCGGCTTTCTGTGCCGGGTTTGATGAAGCTCAGGCCGACAGGGTGGCAACCATGGATGCTGACCTTCAAAATGATCCTGCTGATCTGCCAGCCATGTATACCCTGTACGAACAGGGGCATGATATGGTTATCGGCTGGCGGGCCAAACGCAGGGATGTCTGGATTAAACGAATTGCCTCTAAAATAGCCAATGCTATCCGTAACAGGCTCACCCGTGAATCAGTGCGTGATACCGGATGTTCCCTCAAGATTATGGATACCAGCATGGTCCGTTCTATTCCCCGTTTTAACGGGATGCACCGTTTTTTGCCCACTCTTATGAAAATGCAGGGTGCAAGCGTGGCCGAGACAAAAGTAAACCACAGGCCAAGGCTTGAGGGTGTCTCTAAATATGGAACATGGGACCGGGCTGTTGCCGGAGCTTATGATTTATTCGGTGTACGCTGGCTTCAAAGCAGGCATTTTTCTTACAAGATCAGGGAAAAGAACAAATAGGCTCCATAAAATTAATGACAATATTAAACAAAGAATCCAAAGGGACAGTCAAGGCTCTGGTAAAGGGGCTGTCCCTTTTGGCGATACTTGGTATCGCCGTTTTTTTACTGCGTTATTTAGGTCTTGATGAAGCTCTTGATAAAGGCTGGATTGATACTCATGTCAGATCCCACGGTTTTGCTGGAGTTTTAACCTATGTCGGGCTTGCAGTTTTTTTCAGTGCTCTGGGTTTTCCCAGACAGTTGATCTGTTTTATGGGAGGGTATGCCTATGGTTTTGCCATGGGAGCGTTCCTTGGAACAATCGGTACTACTCTCGGGTGCGCTGTAACAATTCTTTACGCCAGACTGGCCGGGCGAAATTTCATTAAAAAACGTTTTGGCAGTCGAATTTCTAAAATAGACAGTTTTTTGAGTCGCAGTCCTTTCAACATGGCTCTGGCGATCAGGTTTTTTCCACTGGGAAGCAATGTTGTAGCCAATTTGGCCGCAGGTGTTACCAGTATTCCCATTCTTCCTTTTATTGCCGGATCAGCTATCGGGTATCTGCCGCAGAATATTGTTTTTGCTCTTTTCGGCAGCGGGACTAATGTCTCTTCCAATACTCAGATGATAATGGCTGTTATCCTTTTTGTTCTTTCAACTTTACTTGGTGTTAAAATGTATAAAAAGTATCGTACGGAAGAGGTTGAAACAGGTCTTGAGGATTAATTTATTGTTGAGTTTTAATTAAATTTTATTTTTAAATTTCTATATAAAAAGCCGACGTATGAATTCTACATGCGTCGGCTTTTTTGTCTTCTTACTGAACAGCTGTCTAGGGTCTGAAACGGATTGGAATTTTTTCACGTATAAAATTATCCCAGATGAGCCAGACGGTCAGTGCCGTGCATAATCCCACAGCCCATCCAGCCATAACATCCGTAGGAAAATGTTTTCCTAAGTACAGTCGGGAGTAACCTACCATAAGAGGCATAATAAGCATCCATGGGCGCAGCTTTCTGAAAAAGAACATACACATAAGGGCAAAGGCCATTGAATTAGCTGCATGTGCCGAAGGGTAGGAATTACCTTTCTCTTTGTTCGGCGCAAAATCCATCGGGCGTTTCTGCCACTTTCCGTCTTCCCTGAAGTTGGTCAGTGGAAGAGAATTTAACGGACGAATTCTGCCTATAGTTTTTTTCACAACTCCGGTTGTAAAATCTGAAAGTCCCATTGTCGCTACAATAATTAGCATTATTATCAGAAATTTTGAGCCTTTCTTATACACTCCCAAGATTGTGACCAGAGCAATAATTGTCCATAAAACAGCCTGTGAAGATATCAGGGGCATATACTTATCGAGCCATTTCTGCCTGATAATCTGGTTGGCAAGAATGAAAATTTTGAAATCAAGTATCTGAGTGTGAAAGTACATTATATCTCCATGTAATCAATCAGCCTTGGCAAATTGGACAAATGGGACTAACATCCCCGCGCGTTGTTATGAGGGGTCGATCTTTGCGGCGGTAACGCTTTCTGTCAAGAGAAAGACATAAGTCGATGATTTTTTATCGGCATTAATAATACAGCTCTCAGGTTCAAATTGGTTGTTATGAAGAAAATAGCTTTGATTCTGCCTAAATTCAGTTGCTATGGCGGTGTGGAACGATTTGGGTATTCCCTGTCTGCGTTCCTCTCCCAAAATGGATACTGTGTTGATTTTATATGTTCGAAAAGTGAAGTTGACCCTCCGAAGGGAGTCAACGTGCTAACTGTCGGCAGGTACGGACTTTGCCGGGCCGGAAAGCTGCTCTGGTTTTTATATGCAGCAGAAAAAATGCGCAGGGAAGGGAACTATGATTTGTGTTTCAGCCTTGGAAAGTCCATCAATCAGGATCTGGTGCGCATTGGCGGCGGCCCTTTAAAAGCTTTCTGGAAGCTTTCCAGAAGAGCGTGGCCTGAAGGATTTAAACGTAATTTTAAAATGCTCAGAAGGCATCTGGCACCGGTTAATGCCATTATTAACTATGTTGAGCGCAGACAGATTAAATCCGGTGCTAAAATTATCTGTGTATCCCATAGGGTAAAGGAATGGATACTTGATTGTTATCCCCAGCTCGCTCCTGACACCATAAAGGTAATTTATAACAAGCCTGATCTGGAATTGTTCACACCAATGGATAATTCACGAAGGATAAAAATCAGAAGTGACGAGGGACTTTCTGCGGATGATATAATTATTTCAACTGCAACTACAAATTTTGCTCTGAAAGGAGTTGAAACGCTGATACGCACCTTGCCGCTGTTGCCCTCAAATTTCATCCTGCACGTTGCAGGCAACAGGAACCCGGCAAGGTACCATAAACTTGCTAAAAGTCTGGGAGTGGATGAACGGGTGCGTTTTATGGGCAGAGTAGACAGAATGGTCAACTTTTATGGAGCTTCGGATGTGTTTGTGCTGCCGTCTTTTTATGATGCCTGCTCAAATTCAGTTCTTGAAGCTCTCGCCTGTGGTCTTCCGGTTATAAGTTCAAAAGACAATGGCAGCAGTTACTTTCTCCCAGCAGACAGAGTGATAAACGATCCTGCGGACTATAAAACTCTTGCTGCGATGATAAAGGATGCCGCTGGCAAAAGGAGTATTGAACCTTTTGACTGGCCTGAAGATATCGATTCCGGTTTTGAACCATATCTTAAGATAATAAGAGATAAGATAGGCTGAAAAACGCCTCTGCAATGTCCGACAAAGTTAAAAAAAACAGCTGATCAGGTCGCCCTGATCAGCTGTAAAATATAAAATAAAAAGCAGTATGGTGTTAAAGTTGCCTACCAGGTTGTTCTGGTATGGACACCTTTATCTGACATATACTTTTTGAGTTCAGGAATTGTGTATTCTCCATAGTGAACTATGGATGCGATAAGTGCAGCTGTGGCCCGTCCTTCAGTTACAGCTTCCACCATATGGTCAGGATGTCCGGCTCCACCGGAAGCGATAACCGGGATGGTTACACTCTCGGCAATAAGTCTGGTCAGCTCAATATCATAGCCGTCTTTGGTTCCATCGGCATCAATAGAGTTGATGCAGATTTCACCAGCTCCGAGAGCCTCGGCTGTTTTGGCCCATTCAAGAGCATCAATGCCCATGAATTTTCTTCCGCCGTTAATAACGATTTCAAAACCTGAAGGAATTTTTTCTGATTTTTCTACCCGCTTAACGTCCATTCCGAGAACTATGCACTGTGAACCGAAAGCCGCAGCTCCCTGACTGATTATATCAGGATTTTTTACCGCTCCGGAGTTTACCGAAACTTTTTCTGCTCCGGCGACCAGCACGGCACGCATATCTTCAACGGTATTTATACCGCCACCGACTGAAAAGGGGATAAATATTTCAGATGCGACACGCTCAACAACATCAATAAAAATACCACGTTTTTCAGATGAAGCGGTGATGTCATAAAAGACGATCTCGTCTGCTCCTTCTTCATAGTATTTTTTGGCTGTAGCAACAGGGTCGCCTATATCTACGTTGCCTTTGAATTTGATACCCTTGGTAAGTCTACCGTCACGTACATCGAGGCAGGGGATAATTCTTTTACACAGCATTTGATGCCTCCTTACAGTAATCATAGAAGTTGGAGAGCAGTTTCAAACCGGGTCTTCCACTTTTTTCCGGGTGGAACTGCACGGCCCAGAGTCCGTCATGTCCGTGGACGGAGCAGAAGTCTATGCCGTATTTTGTTGTTCCAATTACGAATTTACTTTCCGGTGCCGGGTAGTAGCTGTGTACGAAATAGAAAAATGCTTCAGGGGAAATGTCTTTAAAAAGAGGGCAGTCCTTAACAAGGTCAACCTGATTCCAGCCCATGTGCGGGACCCTGATTGTGACACCTTCGTAATCCTCCCATGAAGGATTGAAAAGATGACATTCTCCGGGGACAACAGACAATGCTTTGGTATCGTTCTCTTCGCTGTAGTCGAGAAGAATCTGGCATCCAACGCAGATACCGAGAAGAGGTTTGTTCTGGTTGATCAGTTTTTTGAGAAGTTCATCGAGTCCTTCGGACTCAAGCTCGTCCATGGCCTGTCCTGCTGCTCCAACACCGGGGAAAATGATACCTTCTGCGTGTGCCAGTTTTTCCGGGTCGGAGGTGATTTCGTTCGGAATGCCTAATTGAGTCAGGGCACGCTTCACGCTGGTCTGGTTTCCTGCTTTATAATCTAGAATGGCCAGCATTTTATAAACCCCCTTGATTTTGGTTGGCTGTAAATGACCGCTGTAATCGGCAATGAGGGTAGATATCCACTTGCATTCGGCATGATGGGAAGTCTTACTTTTATAGACGCCCGCAACTTCATGCTGAATTGTTTTTGCGGTCTTCTTCTATATGAGGGGCTAGTAAAATTTTAGATGGAAAACAAGTAAAAAAAGCTGATTATAAGCGGCAAAAATTAAAATAAAATTGGAGTATCCCTTATAGAGCTTCGCTCTGCGGCATTTGTATATAAATTTATTTTGCTAAAATTTTGAGATAAAGATCGCCCTTGAATGGTCCAAGCCTACGTCCCTGACCTTTAAGCCGGATGCTTCTGCCAATCACAAAATCACGGGGTAAAGTGATATCAAGAGTTTTGGTTTTTTTTCTTAGGCCCTGTGCAATTGTTATGCGTATGGTTCTACCCGGAAAAAGAACACCTGCTGGATAATAGACAGTCTGGGTGTCATCAAGCTGATTGCGCATCCATGATTTAAGACCACCCAGAAGACCGGAGCTGACATCAAGCGATGCTGATTTCTGACCCCAGTTGAAGTTTATTTTTTTTTCAGTAGCACTTTTATTATAAGAACCCGGACGGTCTTTTTTTATCTGGCTGTATATGTCTTCGAAAACCTGTCTGGCAAAAGGATCATTTAAAATATCTTTAAGAACTTCTTCTTCACGTCTGTAGAATGTTCCTCTGGAAGCTGATGATCTTGTTGTAGAAGATGCACCGGTGTATGATTGTTTTGTGCGTTGCTGCTGTGAACGGTAGGCTTTGGCTCCTTCCGATGCACTTGTCTTTGCTTTGCTTGCTGAGGAAGCTCTGAAGTTTTCTTTTGATGACGAAGCCCGGTACTTGTTGTCTTTGTTTTTGGTGAGAAAGACGTAAGCTTCGTTTATCTGTCTGAACTTTGCCGCAGCGTCAGGGCTGGGGTTCAGGTCCGGGTGCATTTTAAAGGCAAGTTTCCTGAAAGCCTTTTTTACTTCCGGGCTGCCTGCTCCCGGAGTCAATTGTAATATGCTGTACGCTTCCTGAAGAGTCATTATAATGGATTATTCCGGGTCGGTGATTAGTGCATTGGGGGCAATGTCAGGGTCATGCTGACGTAATCCTTCCTGCTTGATGTATTCTTTGCCCTGACGAACAAATTCCTTATGCCCGGCTTTAGCCTCAACTCCGGGACAGTATTCCTGAATCATCTCCCAACTAGTTTCATCAATTAAATTTCCGCGGAAGAAAGGCCATGCACGGCAGATATCCGGTCTTCCCGGATGAACAGAGCAGCCCTCGCTGAAAAAAATGCAGTAGTCGTCTTCACCGCAGATAAGTCTTATTTTACCGTTTATTTTTTCCGTATATTTTTCGATGAGTTCTTCAGGGCTGATTTTAAGGTGCTCAGCAAGCCTGCTGCGGTCTTTGGATGTGAGGATTATTCCACCTTTGCCTTTGCAGCAGTGACCGCACATTTTACATTCAAAAGCTAATGTCATTTATTTATTAACCAACCTTTGGTGTTCAACCATCAGACAACGGTTTTCAATAATTTTAACTGGGGTAGTGGAGAGTATTTCTTTGGCTTCGGAACAGAATATCCCGGACTGCATCCAGAAAATACTCGGGAGTTGCTTTAGTTGCAACACTTCGTTTGCGTGGTCGGGGCAGAAATTTGCTGCTCTGAACAAATCTACAATATCAATTGGTTCAGGAATATCCAGAATTGAAGGGAAGGTTTCAAGCCCCCAGACGTTTGTCCGTTTAGGATGAACAGGAAAAATTTTAAAACCGGAGTCAATAAGATACCTGCCCACACTGTCAACCGGACGTCCCGGTTTATCTACAGCTCCTATGATTGCAATGCTCTTGACCTCTGCTAGAAGTCCAGCTAGCTCTTTATCATCGTAAAGCAATTTATTGCCTCCTGTCTTCCTGATTGACACAAATCGCAGACTGGGCGCATGCTACAGTAATCTTTCTGCTAATGCAAAAAAGTTATCCGGCTGAAAATTGTTGCAGCTTTCCTTCCTTTTTTTATCTGAGCCCGTATTCATTCAAATCAGAAAATACAAATTAATAAATGAGGGTAATTGATATGACTGAATTTAAAAAGCAGTTTGCAGTACCTGAGGATGAATTAAAAATCCGCTGGGAAAAGTGCCGCGATTTTTTGCGTACTCTTGTCCCGGATGCAAGTGGTGTAATGGCTTTTTCTCGTCTCCAGATTTATTATCTGAGCGGTTCTCTAGTAAACGGGGTGTTCTGGCTTCCGCTGGAGGGTGAACCGGTACTGTTCGTCAGGCGTTCTTTGGATAGGGCCATGCTTGAAAGTCCTGTTAAAAACATTCGGGCTTTCAAGTCTTACAGTCATCTTGCCCCTATTGCTAAGGAATGTGGATCGCCTCTTACGGAAATTATTGGGGTTGAAAGTGGAGGACTCACATGGCAGCTTGGAGAAATGCTGACCTCCAGAATAAAGGAGGTTAAGTTCAAACCTGCTGATAAAGTCTTTTCTTTTGCACGGTCCCTTAAGTCTGAATTTGAGCTTGAAATCATGCGCAGGACTGGAGAATTGCATCATCATGCTCTTTTTAACGTCCTTCCCGGAAGAATTAAAACCGGCATGACTGAGAGGGAAATTTCACATATTATCTGGAATGTTTTCTTTGAGCTGGGTCATCAGGGATTGATGCGTATGCAGTCTTATGGTGAGGAAATTTTTCTGGGACATGTCTCGGCCGGTGATTCCGGGATTTATCCAAGCTCTTTCAATGGTCCGTTGGGATTAAGAGGGGAACATCCCTCAACTCCATGCATGGGAAATGCTTCGGTAACATGGAAAAAAGGAACTCCCCTGTCAACTGATGTCGGCTTTGTTCTGGAGGGGTATCATACTGATAAAACACAGATTTACTGGGGTGGAAATCGTGAATCAATACCGGAGTCAGTGCTCTCCGCGCAATCTTTCTGCGAGGATATGCAGTCGCTTGCTGCAAGTATGTTGAAACCGGGCGCAACACCGGAAGCAATATATCTTGCGGTGTTAAGCGAAGCAGAGAAGCGTGGTTTCAGCGAAGGATTTATGGGTATTGGTCAATCCAAGGTTCCTTTCCTCGGGCATGGGATAGGGCTTGCTGTTGACGGTTTCCCGCCAGTAGCCAAGGGATTTGATCTTGAAATTCAGAAGGGAATGGTTTTCGCTTTTGAACCGAAGCAGTCCATTCCGGGAGTTGGCATGGTCGGTGTTGAAAATACTTTTGAAGTCACCGCCGATGGATGCCGCAGCATAACCGGTGATGACTTTTCCATAATCTATATTGATTGATTATTTCAGATTTATTGTAAGTCCGGTTCCGGTTTTATTGATGACCGGGGCCGGGCTTTTTCCTTTAAGGTCCATTACCAGTCTTATTTTTTCAGGATAGACTCCAATCCTGAATTTTGAAAATACAGGGTTCTCCGGGGTCAGAATGTTTTGTCCTTTATATTGCCATTTACCAAGTATATCCACGACGATCCTATCCGGATTTTTAAGCAGGAAAGATGTGTAGGAAAGTGGAGCACCACCGAGGTCCAGCCGTACACTTGTTCTGCCGCTGTGCTCGCTGAAATATATTGAACTGAGTGTTCCTGAAGTTATTGTTTTCGCAGTTTCAATTTTTTCAGGCTCCGGGGTAGCGTTTGAAGCCTGATCAGTTGCGTTTTCCGCATGAGCGTTGATTTCATCATTTGAAAGCGGCGAGCTTGAGTTCTGTTGTGCGGTGATTTCCTGTTCAGTTGCATTCTCTGATTGTGATGCTGAGTCTGCTGGAACAGTTATGAGAGTGGAATTGTTGGAATCTGCTGTCTGGTTGGCGGATGCTTCTATGGTAGAATTGTCAGCTGACTTTAAGGTGCTGTTTAAAGCAACGGCCGGTGATGATTTTTGAAATGTCCAGAAGTCAGGACTCAAAACCTGTGGTTTGAAAAAAATAACAAGTCCAAGAATTATTACAAGATGGATCAAAGCCTGACGGCTGAGAAAATAGTTTCCGAAACGGCGGAAATTGCTGCTGCACGAACCGCAGGAATAAGAACGCACTGGTATCAGTAAAGATATCAGAAGGTCGCTCAGCAGACCTTTACGAATATAGAGCCTGTTACTGTTGCAAAGTGGACACTGGATTATTTTTTTCTTTTTGATAGCCATGCGTTTTCCTGTTTAATTGCCGTTGCTTCCCGGATGGAAAGCAACGGCTCTAATTTTTATAACAAGCTCAAATAGGGCTGTCCAGCGTGGCAGACCTATCCTGCAATGGCTTCATGCATTATTGTTTCGAGTTCTTCTCTGGTCATATCAGCTGGTGTGGCATCAAAAAGTTTGCCCATTGAGTTCAAGGCAAGGTCTACAAGGGCAGGGACGTCTTCAATTTTAGCACCGTATTTTTCAAGACTTTCTTCTTTGAGTCCTGTTTTTTCGAGCAGATCTTCCAGTCCCTGCAAAAATACCTGAGGTCTAAGTTCCTCTTCAAAAGGTTCAAGATCATAGCCCATGGTCATGGCCAGATCTTCAAATCTTTCAGGACTGTATATTATCAGATGTCTGAAATAAGGTATTGCCAGTTTAGCAAGTCCAAGACCGTGAGGAATTGATGGATAAAAACCGCTGAGAGCATGTTCCAGGGCATGCTGTGAAATGCAGCGTGAAAGAGATTCGCACATTCCGGCTGCGGTGCTTGCCCAGGCCATTACTGTGCGGGCTTCAACATTTTCGCCCTCAGCAATGGCAAGCGGAAGATAATGGCTAATGAGGTGGATAGACTCTAGAGCCAGCATATCGCTTGTGGGCTGATGATTCAGTGAAAGAAATGTTTCAACGCCGTGGAAGAACGCATCAATTCCGGTATAGGCGGTCATCCTTGGAGGAACGCTCACCATAAGTTCCGGGTCCACAATTGAAAGGATAGGGAAGGTTGAGTCGTAACCGAGGCTGATTTTTTCATTTCCGCCGGACTTGCTGACTACTGCCCAGGGATCAGCTTCTGTTCCTGTTCCTGCTGTTGTCGGTATTGCTATCAAGGGCAGTGCTTCATTTTCAGGAGTTATTCCTCCACCTGAACCGGACTGCATGAAATCCCAGCATTTGCCTTTGTTGGCACCAAGCAGTGCAATCACTTTGGCGGAATCAATTGTGCTTCCGCCTCCGAGTCCGACAATGAAATCAATTTCTTTTTCTTTTACAATTGCGGCAGCTTCATCAACCTGTTCAGAGGTCGGGTTCGGGCTGATTTTATCAAATACAATTGTGGCTACATTTTGACGACCAAGGCCGGCTTGAACTTTTTCAAGATATCCGTTGGTAAGCATTGCTCCGGATTCGCCTATAACGATCATTGCTTTGCTTCCTTTTGGAAGTTTGACATTGGCAAGTTCATTTATTTTGCCGGGGCCGAACATTATTTTAGTCGGAATGAAGAAATTAAAATCGAGCATAAAAAATCCTTTTTGAAATTTATTGATTCAAGCTTTCAAGAGCTTCTGCGAGTTGTCCGGTCGTGTAAAGATCACGCAGAACGAGCGGAGATTTCTTTTGGTCACCTGTATTGAAAACAGCAGCAAGTGGTATGCTTCTGCTGCCCATGGCACGCAGGAAGTCATCAGCTTCTTTGTCCGGTGATGTCAAGTCAACTTTAATAAATGTAATGCCGTATTCCTCTTTCCATTTGTTTAAGTTGGAAGGTGTAAGTACGGTTTTTTCAAGCACTTTACATGACGGACACCAGTCTGCCGTAAATTCAACGAGCATTTTTTCATTACCCAGCCGTTCTGTAAAATCCTTTTTTTCAAAAGGAATCCAGTTGGCAGAATTTACCGGTGGAGTAGCAGCCCAATATGCCCCGCCAATGAAAATGCAGAGAGCTATAACTCGAAGCACATTTCTACCGGGATGGCTGTCGGTTTTGGAGGAGAGCCCCCATATCCACGCTCCTACACCAGCCAGCCATAAGAAGATAAGGCAGGGCAGGACCATATTGCCGGGAAGAATGCTTATCAGGTAAATACAGGTTCCGGCTAGGAAAAATCCTGCGGCTTTTTCCACCCATCCGGTCCATGCTCCGGGGCGTGGAAATTTTTTAACCAGAGCAGGGAATGCGGCCATAAATATGTATGGCAGAGCCATTCCAAGTCCGACACTGAAAAATACGCTGCTGATAACCAGCGGCGGCTGAATCATAGCCCAGCCTAAAACTCCGCCTAAAAAAGGTCCGCTGCATGGTGTGGCCAGCAGTGTTGCCAGAAATCCTGTGAAAAAAGCCTGACGTCTGGCACCTGTGTTGTTTGCACCGAATTTAAGATCTACAACCGGAAGATTGAAGATTCCAAAGAGACTCAAGCTCAGGGCGAAAACAATACCTGTCAGGGCTATTACAACTGATGGTTTTTGAAAAATTTGTCCCCATGCCATTCCTGTTGCACCTAAGATAAGGCTCAGGCATCCGAAATATATTAGAATGCCAAGTGAGAAAAACAGGTTATGGGTTCGGAATATTTTTTTACTGCTGCTAAAATCAGTATTTGCAACACCTGATATTAAAACTGAAAGTTTGAGACTTATCACTGGGAGTACGCAGGGCATGAAATTCAGGAGAAATCCTGCAATAATTCCAAATAGAATCGCTATTCCCAGATCATTAACTTCAAGATCAGGACTGAAAAAGCGTGGTGAAAAATCAGTAAATTCGTTTTGCCTTTTTTCCGTTTTCAATGTCCCGGAATTTTCAGACTTCGGGCTGGTCTGCGGTTTATCTTTGCTGCTTTTTATTCCTATTTTGGTGGATGGATAGGCTTTAGCGCTAGATTTCAGCGCATTTGAGACAGAGGACCACCACGGTTGATTTTCTGCGGACTCAAGTTCATTTATTTTAACATCCACCCCTATAAAAGTTAGGCTCGTTTTAACAGGCAGGCAGGCTGTGGGGGAACACATCAGCAGATTAAGATCCGCTTTTATTGAAAATGTATTTTTCGTATCCGGGAGAACAAAAAGTATAGGTGTCCTTTTTTTATATACATTTATCTTTTCTCCGGGATTGAAAGGATCATCTTTTTTTTCACCCGGCAGAAACACAGGGGAGATTTTTGTGTCGCCGGGATTAAGGCGTGCCTTAACTCTGGTCGGTTGTCCTAGTTTTCCGGGATTATTTGTATAGGTGTACCAGCCATTGTCCGGTTTTATGAACATGGCGGCGATGATTTTAGCTTTAATATTAAAATGTTGCCGGTCTTCAGAATTGATTTTGAAAAGCTGCCAGCTTGCTTCAAAATTATGTTTTTGATTTACGGAGCTTTCAGCTTGATTAGGGCAGACACAGAGTATGATAAGAATTAAACTTGATAAAATAAAAATATTTGGCTTAAAACGCATTAATTTGCCTTTTTTTAAAAAAAATAAATTTTATTGTTGACTTCCTTGGAGAATCTCCATAAACACCTCTTCACGAAGCGCGGGTCACTAGCTCAATTGGTAGAGCAGCGGACTCTTAATCCGTTGGTTCAAGGTTCGATTCCTTGGTGGCCTACCACAGCAAATACAGGGTGTTAGACGAATAGTCTAGCACCCTTTTGTTTTTTGTTTTTTCGGTTTGTACAACTCCTGTACAACCTTTTCACGTGACGCTGAGTGATAACGGGTGAAGATTGTTACTCGTCTAGGTGGGAAGTATGGCTGATTGTTGGGGTGGTGTCTAATGGTTTTGGATGTAGTTAACAAGGATTCTTCGACTCCAAGTCGTGTATATTGGACTTATGCTCTGATTAGATTCTAGTGGTTTATTTAGTGTTATTTAAAAAATAATGTTATATATGGGTTTAGAATTGCAATGCCGCCGGTGTTACCCGGCGGCATTATATTCAAACCTAACTCCCATCAGGCTCCATCAATTCCTCCAGCCTGTCGTCTACAGATTCTTCCCCCAGATCATCCCGGTCCTCATTTTCCCCAGACAATTCACTCCCTCCTTCTTCATCCAAAGCATATACCCCGGTAACAGCCAGAATCCCGACTGCCACACCGCCGATAAATATCAATACATTCTTCATGCTTACCTCCACGGTTTAAATTTCAAACTGAGTGCCGCAACGGTTGCAGCGGTATTGACCAATGACATGCCGATCCACATGCTCTCCGATCTCGTTGCCAACCTTGGAACCGGCGAAGAATCCGGCCATTGCTCCGGCAAGGCCACCAGCGAGGGCACCGATCCCTATTCCGATTACCGGGACAACAGATCCGATAGCTGCACCTGTGGCGGCCCCGGATGTTGCGCCGGCGTATCCGGCAACGCCGCCAGCGGCTCCACCGACTGCGCTTCCGAGTTTCTGAGTGTTATTGACGAGCACAACGAAAGCACTTGTGCCGCATTTGGGGCATAAAGGATTCTCTTCAGACATGGATCTTTCTCCTTGTTTATTTGGTTAATGACTCCTGAAGCAGGTCAAACATGGCCGGTGCCAGATCCGGGAGTTCGGTGATGACTCTGCTTTTTCCGGGGAACAAATGAAAAACGGCCTCGGAGTTGATTCCGAGACCGTAGATTTCGAAGCCGTATGCGCTTCCGTCTTTGATTGCTTGGTGGGCGTTGTCCGGGTTGTCCGGGACACCGTCCGTTATGCAAAGGATGATCTTTCTATTCTCTGGCAACGGCAGCATTTGTTGGAATGTCCACCAGAGCACTTCGCCCAGTGGGGTTGATCCAGAAGCGGCAACACCGAAACGGGTATGCAGCTTCTGACCATGGTTAAGGATGGGGGCCACTGTAGGTTCATCGTAGTTTTCACCTCCCTGAGCCCTGACAGCGGGAAAGGCACTTACGCCCACACTTACGCCATTGATGGAGTTCAGCGCACTGACCACGGTATGGCTGATCTGCGAAGCCAGCCCGATGCGTCTGCGCATGGAACCGGAACAATCAATAAGGATGTGAACTGCCGTGCTGATCCCTCGGCTTTCCTGTCTGCTGCGAAACATCCGTGGATTTCCAACCGCGATACGGTGCAGGTGTGCAGTACTCAACCGGCCATGTCTGCCGATTCGGTCATGCTTAATGGTTTTGGCCTGAATGATTCCATGCAGTCGAGATTTGAGTGCTGTGGATGCCTTGCGGGTCTGTTCGAGTTCATCCTCGTTCAATACGCTGAGCCTTTTATAGCCGTCCTTGGCTACCCGGAGCCCTTCTTCTGCGTTATCCGGCACGTGGCTCGCCAATTGTTCTTCCAGAACTTCTCCGAATGCTTTGGGAAGGTCAGTCGCTTTGGAGTTGATCAGCTTCTTCAAATCACCGGCAGTGCCTCGACCTTTGGAATATTTTGAATCACCCTGATTAATGTAGCTTTCCAGCAGAGCCACTATTTCCCGTGTATAGAGGATGCAATCCTGAGTGGAGTCGCATTTGAATCGAAACTTTTGCAGAATGTCGTTTAGACGGTCCGTAAGGGTAGGGTATTCCGCATTGATTATTGATGCTAATCGGGCACATTCAATGCCCAGCTCTTCCACATCCCAGGAGCGAACTGTCAGAAGCAACCAATTAAGGATGGAAGTTGCCGAATCGGATTTATGCCCATGATCTTGTCCGCCCTCATTAATGAATAAGTGACGGATCAACCAATGGAAGTTCTGACGGCAGCCGGGGAAGATCTCGGCCAGCTTATTTTCCACCCGCCAGTCTTCCAGCGAATTCCAGATGTGCATTTCAAATGGAGTCAGCTTTGCCAACTTCAACCATTCAAAATTAGTCTCGCGGATGTGGGCGGCTTCATGATCCGCATAGCCTCTGGCAAGTTTAAGTGTCAGTTCGTCATTGCCCAACGGTAAAGCTGGCAACTGAATAGTTCTTCCATCAGTAAAAGCCTTGTCTCCACCAATTTTGATCTGCACTCCATACTTCCGACCGAGTACGCTCGCCACAAACGGCAAAGACTTCATCAGCAGTTTGTTATTCATGCGACCTCCGATCACCACAGCCCGTGACTATCTATCTGCTGCTGGGTTGCAGTCTGTGGGACGTGGCTTTGTTTAGGAGTTTCGGGAATATCTTCAGTCTCGGGAGCCTTCGGAGCTGCGATTAGGCTTTCCAGAAGGTCCTCAGCTGTGCTTCCATCAATAATCTTCTGCGCATTCTCCACGAGCAATGCAGGCTCACGGAGCAGGGAGACAACCCCCTGAAGCATGAGCAGATCCCCATCCCGTATGAATCCACGGGATGGCACCTTGTCGAAGGCTGTCTGGAGTAGATCGGTGATGGGGATGACTCTGGGGTCAATAAAGGACAGGCCGTTGAGCTTGTCCTGAATGGACCTCAGCGGTGAAAGGGCCTTGTGTGTAACTTTGACCTTTCCTGCGTAGCAACGGTTCCATGTCTCGGTAGCTGTCTTGGCAATCTCATCGAAGAGCGTGGAACCAAGTTTGTTGACCTCTTCCTTGAGTCCCTTCTTTACTGAGTTCTTTTCCGGGGCAGCCAGCTTGAAGAACTGCCACTTGAAGCCGATTCGGGAACGCACGTACTCAGCACTGACCGTGGAACTGCCGATAAGCTTTTCCCAACCGGGATGCTGCTTGATCCAGTCCTGTACAGCTTCATCATAACGACTGAGGAAGTCTTCCTTCGCTGCAAGGAATTCTTTCTCGATTGAGGTAAGTTCTTTCACGATCTCATCAGCGACCTTCTCAGAAATGGCCCAGCCGCCGAGAAAGCGCACGCCATGCCGATCAAGCATATTCACTGCACGGGATTTAAGTGTACCGAAGATACGCAGGTCTTCCGGGTTGCAAACCCGTTTACTTCCGAGAGAAGCAAGTTCTTCCGGCGGAAGCTGCGTAGCCCCGAAGTCAGACGGAGTGAGTTTCTTTCTGGCTGACCAGATATTCACATCCAGGTTCAAAGCCAGGATGTGATTGAGAACGGTGATCCGGGTTTTGGTTTCCATGATATCCTCCTTTCATTTACGCAAAATAGAAGCGGAGCAGCCGAAGCTGCCCCGCTCATGAAATTTGCTTGTCTCGTTTATATTGTTGATTATTTGTCTTCTTCCATGGGGAAAATGCGTTGCGCCAGTTCATGCAGCACTGTCCGCGTTTCCCGGCTGGCCCGATAGCCAAGAGCCCGATCCAGAGCATAAGTTACCGGCTGAATTCCCTGCCGCGCTAACGGCTGGAACCGGACAGTAAGATCCGCCCAACGAATCAAGGTTCGAGTTGAGAACGTAACCTCGATGGTGTCGGTAAGATTTCCGGTTGCTTCACCCATGAATAGCTTACGGACGGAGTTGGCGTATTCGACCATTTTCTTACGGATGTTCTCAGGCAGGCTCTTAGCTTTGCGGGAAAGTAGTTCCGTTTCGGCTTCCGGTGTCGGATAGCCGATTTCACAGAGCCAGAAGCGATCCATAAATGCGATATTTTGCCGATTAACCCCTTGATAAAGGCCCGTTTCATCAGCCGCACCATTGGAATTGGCGGTAGCCGCAAATCTGAACATGGGATGCGGATGGATAATCTCGCCCGCGTTCTCGGAGATGCAGAGCGGTTCACCATCCAGTATTCCATTCAATCCCGCCGCAGTAGCCGGATCAATGATGTCGATTTCATTTAGGAGTAGAAGACCGCCGTATTTCATCGCCAGAGCAAGCGGACCGTACTGGAATTCCATGCTCCCTTCTTCCACGGTCAGGTGTCCGACCATTTCCGGGAACTCCAGACGGCTGTGGCCGGTGATTTCAAACACCGGATAATTGAGCTTGGCAGCCAACTGTTTGATCAGGCTGGTCTTGCCGCTCCCACTGGGGCCGAATAGGTAGATCGGATCGGAACTATCCATGAACCAGACCACCACATCCCGGCTGGATTCATGGAACAGATACTCGGCATCCAGACGCGGGGTAAACGATGATGCAGATTCAAAGCCCTGCACCATGCGCCCGGAAGCCTTGCCGCTGAATATCAACCCTGCATCCAGTTCGGCTGGACTGAGCTTTTCAATCTCTTCGATTGTGTTGGTCATGTTAACCTCCGCTGTATCCGGACGTGATCTGAATCAGATCGTCCGGGTTATCAAAAGGGTTGTTATAAAAGTCGCCACGGGTTTCAAAATCACTTTCGTCCTCACCGATTCGCAGGAAGCTGTATTCAATGCTGTCGAGTTCTGCGAGGACTGATTCCATCAAAGAAACCAACGGATGACGGTGATCCCATGCTGTCGAGGTCCAGTAAAAGAGGTGTCCGCCGTATCCTTGACCGGTTTGGTTGCTAATGTTTTCTTCCAGCATCTCCTGAACGGCCACCAGTTCCTGCTTGGTTAATTTCTTCTGGGCTTCAGCCAGTTTGTTGTTAAATATTGCGAGTCCTGAGCTGGACAGGAAAATCGTAATGTCGCTGAAGGGTTCCATCGTTCCTCCTTTGGGTAACAAAAAAGCGCGCCTCCTAAGAGACGCGCTTCATTTGCTGCGTTAAATTTGTATCCGCTTATGCGGCCTGCTCGTATTTCCACCATAATTTACGGTTCCCATCCCAGCGGAACCCGGCTTTACGCAGTGATTCTTTCTGCGGAAGTGTATTGCCGGTTGCCAGAATGCAGGACCTGCCATCCTGGCTGTTTTCCTTACGGTACTGGACCCCATCAAGACGCGGCAACGATGGGGCTGGGCCACTACCTTCAGGTTGCTTTTTGGACCCTCCGGCAGCAGGTGAACCCATATGTCTTCCAGGGTTATAATCGTTGATTTTGTGATTGGGTCGGCACGATACTTTTCCGTCGTCATCGTGTTCGGTGACAATTCCAATCAAAGCCGCAAGCCCGTACCGGCGAGCGTAGGTCATGGCCGATCCGTAGCCCTGCGGATCACCTTTCGGTAACGGCATGACCAGCAATGAAGACTGCCATTGTCCCGATTCCGCATGGACGATCTTGCTGACCAGCCCAAGATTTCCATTATCCACCTGTACCGGGAGCTGAGTCAGCCAGATCCCGTTTGCCAGCAGGGCCTCCCGGCAGGTTTCCATGACCGATTGCAGGCTGGCGTACCTGCTGTTGGTGAAATTGTTCTGTCCATCCTTTGCGGCGGGCTTCAAAGCCTGTTGCACCCTGAGCATTGCCCCGGCCAATTCCGTGATTTCCGGTGAACAAAGGCTGTTTCCGTTCATAGTTACCTCCTAAAGCAAGAAAGCCCCCGCTCGGATGACCGGGCAGGGGCTTGGAAAGTTAAAAGACTCTCTTGTTATGGAGGTAATATATATCTGATATTATTCGATCAGCACTTGTTAATTTTAGTCTGCTGTATTGGAGTGATTCTTCAGCACTTTCAGCATATCCAAAGCGATTTCAAGTTGCTGTGGCGACAGTTCGCCCAAGACAGCCTGTGCTTCGAGCATACTGCTATTGGCCTGCTGTTTTGTGCTGATCAATTTTTCCGGCGCAATTTGTAGCGCACAGCATATCTTCATCAGAATCTCAACTGACAAATTAACCACGCCACGTTCTATCTCCCCTAGATATTTATAGCTTATGTCTGCTCGTTCAGCCATTTGTTGCTGACTGAGATGTAAGTCTTTACGTAAAGTCCTGAGGTTTTGTCCAATGATCTCGGCATAATTAGTCACTTCGTCCTCCTCATGGTTTAAGTCATGAGGAGTTCTGTTCTTATTTTAAACCCACTGATGGTTATATTTTATCTTGAATTATAACACTGATTGGTGCTAGTTGTGAGGTGGAATTAACCACAAACTTAACCAAAGGAGTTAAAAAATGGAAAAATGCGATCTGTGTGGTAAGTTGTTCGAGCCTGAGGATATCGTCCATTATGACAGTGGCGATTATTGTAAAGATTGTGCTAACAAGTTAAGTAAGCAAGGAAAACTTTAACAAGTTTTAAGCTGTACTAGCTTGTATTTTAGACCGCATATGGATTCATATGCGGTCTCAGATTGCTGACTAACCCCGTTTTTTTTAAAAGCGGGGTTTTATTGTATGTAGAAAACCCCCCGCTATGCGGGGGGTTCCGTAAAGCTTACAGCTATGAATAAATCAGCAAAACTCCTTTTGATTTGTTAAATGAGTTCCGCGGTCTAGCAGCTGCGGTAGTAACAAATCAAAAGGAGGTCCCTTTGCGAGACACTGAAAGTTTAGCCCATACAAAATGGAACTGTAAATATCATATAGTCTTTGCTCCAAAATATCGTCGCCAAGTTTTCTACTATGAAACTAAAAGAGCAATAGGTGAAATTTTACGAAAGCTCTGTGAGTGGAAAGGCGTTGAGATAGTTGAGGCAGAATGTT